>NZ_JADEXS020000002.1:300000-545682 GCF_015207005.2 Desmonostoc muscorum LEGE 12446 | reverse complement strand
GTTGCACTCTTAGTAGATTGATTAATCTCAGTACCTCGATCTAAAATTGCCTCAACCTCTGCTAAAGACATTCCTAGTTTTAACCGTTCGTATTCTACACGGCTAACGTGCCGGGCTTCAGTTTGAACGGTTGATTTTTGCTGATTGGCAGCAAGAACCGATTGACTGAAGTCATACCCTATCACGTCACATGAGTTGCAAGCACTAGGAGGAGGATTCAACTCAAAAATCGTCTGCCGTGGACTAGACGTAAACACTATTTTGACAGAAGTATTAAGCATGACTATCACGGTGATAGACAGGCTGATATATCCAATCAATTTACGTTGTTTAGCAGACGCAATGTGACTGACATTCCAAGTATTCATAACGACTCTTCCCTCAAACTGTTTGTTTGTTTAAGAAAAGCCCAGGGAAGGGTACGAGTTTGTAAAAGTCTCAAAGTTTTGCGACGAACTACGAGCCTACCTACTCTCTCTAGCCACGTTCATCTGGGCTAATCAAAGTATATGCGATGGAGAAAAAGTAAGCATTAGTGAGTTAGCAAAAGGCCTAAGGAATCCACCATAAAGAGCCAATTACAAAACTCAGCAACATCAAGCATTTCAATGCATTGAAATGCATTCATAAGGGGGATTTTACTCTATTTATATTCGGGTTCCCGTCATTCAGTGTGGCTTACACTCATTGTTTTGTACGGTTATCCGTAATTCCAAAATATGTTAAAAATAATTACCTTGCGTTTGTGCAAGGCAATTATTTTTAAGTCTTACACTGGTCTATTGTCACTCTTGATTAAATAAGTTATTCAATATATGCCAGTAGGTAGACTTCGTAATTCGTCGCTCTTACATATTAGTCTGATTTCACAAGATTTTTAATAGCTTTACTATAAATTTACAAAACTTTTGTCTAAAGTAATATGTAAAATGAGATAATGAAAAAATTTGCCAATTTGGCACATGCAAACACAACCGTTGTGATAGCAAGCCAAATAGCACTAAAATTTTCAGTATCAGTTACTCTAAATGATCCATTAGATCACATCTGGATTCCGAACAGTGTCTCACTTTTGAAGTAATAACGCTTTGCAAAAAATATGCATTACAACATTGTATTATAATACTTAGTACAAATTATGACAAGGTTGTGGGCGGTTTTAGTTGCAAATAATCCTTGTTGAAAATTGTCGCAAAGTCCAAACACCAAAGAAATTGCTCGAATTCTGCACTCAGAATTAGACTGAAGTTCCCCCTATACTGATGTACTAATATAGCCTGCAAGCTTGATTGAGTAATGAATACAGGCTTGGATAACAGAACAATTGTACTAACAAAATTTAAGATTGTTTTTAGGTTTAGAATGTTACTAATAGAACATTCGTGACAAGTTAAAGCTTCCATTAGTTTGGTCAAGAGTAATTAATCTATATAAAACTAGATATTAAGTATCAAATTTATCTTAAATACTCAGTTTGGAGGACAAGGATGAACGATGCTTTTAAATATGACGGATCGCCTCTTCGCTCACTTTTCAAGAGAACCATCGCAAGTATCCCCCCAAACTGCCATAAACTCTTGCCACTCCTCCTCAGTCTGGAGCGGTTTGTCTTGTGTCAGTCCTACTATTCGTGCTAGCTTCCTGGCTTCGTCTATGCTCTCGCCAAGCTCCATCAACTGATGTTCTAGGTTAGGGTCGTAGCCTTGAGCTATCAGCTTGGCATATTCGGTATCGGTCATGCCGAGGTTGTGGATGTTGGTCATGGGGTTGGGGGCGATCGCATCTATTCACTACTCTTAGGTCACAGTTAGTTCTTGCAGCAAGGCATCATTTATCCGTTGTGCTTCTTCACCAGACTGTTCCGTTACATTAAAAGCTTGCTGCACTATGGTTTGAACTTCCTTTGGTAGCGATTCAAACTTATCAGTATTGAGTATGACAATGCGACAACCAGGGTAAGGGGCAAAATCACAGAAAGGTTTCATCCCTGATGTAATGAGCAATTTACTAAGTTTTGCAATAGAATGGCGAGGCTTCTGGTTGTCTGAAGTGCTGTTAATTTCGGATGCAAAATAACCACACAGCCAACTCAAGGCATCAATATCTTTTTCTAAAGCTGCAACCGTGCTATCTAACACCTGTTTGTTGAGCTTTACAGGCAGATTGTCAAAAATTGTATCTAAGGCTTCTGGCTGTCGCTGCTGACAATAACGCACCGCAGATTCAACAAGTTTATCGATTTTAGTGGGTTGGGGTTGCCCAAATCCTTTGCCAGAGATGACATGTTAGTTGGTGTATTGAATACAGCGATTTTAGCAGGGGGAGCAGGGGGAGAGATTTTATTAGTTGCTAAATCATCCCGCTTTCGGGAGCAACGCCGTAATTCTTTAAGACAAAAAGTAAAATAGATGTAGCTCGAATTGACCAATTATAAGCTCTCGGCATGAAGTTACCAAACCTTGATCTCGAAACTATTGATCGCATCATTGAAATGGCATGGGAAGATAGAACACCAATGGATGTTATTGAAACTCAGTTTGGGCTACAAGAGAAACAGGTAATTGCCTTAATGCGGCAGCAAATGAAAGAATCCAGTTTCCGTATGTGGCGAGAGCGAGTTACCAAACGCAAGACAAAACATTTATTTAAGCGAGAGTTTATTGCAGGTAGGTTTAAGTCACAAAATCAAAAATCATGAACATGAATGTGTGACAGGTGCGATCGCTTGGGGTTTCCTCGCTTGTAAAAGTTTAAGTTACAGCGCCACGTTCAAAGGTTCTGGCAATTTGGCATCACAACTCTCTGAATTACCGTTTAAATGAGATATCAACAGAACAGAACAGCCACAAATCGCCTAAGTTGACCCAATGCTGTAGATAACTCAGCAATCAACCCACAGCGCTCGGTCATCGCTTCTCTACAACTGGCTAGTAATGTACTAGAAAATAAATAGTAAATGTGCGATCGCTCTCCCGTTTTCCTCTAAGAATTGGGGGAGCGATGTCTAAGACGGGCTGCGCCTACGCTCACTTTTCAAGAGAACCATCGCAACTATCCCCCCAAACTGCCATAAACTCTTGCCACTCCTCCTCAGTCTCCGGTGCTTTGTCTTGTGTCAGCCCCATTACTCGCGCTAGCTTCCTGGCTTGGTCTATGCTCTCGCCAAGTTCAATCAACTGGTGTTCTAGGTTAGGGTCGTAGCCTTGGGCTAGTAGCTGGGCATACTCGATATCGGTCATGCCGAGGTTGTGGATGTTGGTCATGGTTGGGGGGCGATCGCTTTTGGGTTTCCTCTAAGAACGAGGTGGGGTGCGATGGCTCAAGCGCCCGCCGCAGGCATCGCATCGGTGGTACTCGCCATCATTTAAATAACTTTATTCCCGAATTATTAGCTGCTCATTCAACAAAATGTCTTCAAATTTATCGCACGTTACTTAAAGTTATCGCTCACAAGACTGTTCCCGATCGCCCCGCTAGGAGTGAACCACGGGTTCGCAAACGCCGCCCAAAAGCTTACCCATTGATGACAAAACCCCGGAACGAATTACGTAAACAATTACAAACTGCTTAATTGATAAGCGTTTCCGCTTTTCTTAGTGCCATTCAATTCTGATCCTTCGGCAAGCTCAGGGCATCGCTTCTGAATTCTTCTTTAATTATCTCCCCTAATTCTCCCCTTTTGTTTTCTAGTCTTATAAATATCAATAAATTAACGGATAGAAATAAATAAAATTTATCTGTTATTGATAACTCTAAATTATTTATATCTATTTAACAGGAATCTAAACAATGATACCAGGAGAAGAAGTCATGGCTAAAAATTTGGGTTTGATCGACAAAGAAAATAATAATCTTGCTGAATTAGCGGTTAATTTAGGTTCAATAAAAGGGACTAATACAGGTGCAGGAATTTTAACTAATCTTTCTTCCAATGCATCGACAAATGATATTGATTGGTATAGTTTTAAACTAGATAGTACAGCACCTGTCAACAGTTACATTGAACTGTCTTCGCCTGATGTTGTCAATATTAAGGCTACCTATGATGTGGTTTTATTCAAGTACAACGCTGCAACTGATAGCTATGACAGTGTGACTAGTTACCAATTACCTAATTACCCATTTACAGAGAGAATTGACCTCACTTCTTTACAAACTGGGACTTATTTTTTTGCTGTTGTTGGTGCTGCATATTATGGCAGTAGTTCCACTGGATTATATAATCTCAGAATTTCAATTCCCTCGCCTTCTTTGCCGGGTACGGTGATTAATGGCACTGATGTTAGCGAGAAATTGACTGGAGGAAATGAAGAAAATACTATCAATGGTAAAGCTGGTAACGATACCTTAATTGGTGGCGCAGGTGACGATACTCTCAATGGTGGAGATGGCAATGATATCTTGACTGGCGGGGCTGACAGCGATTTGCTTAATGGTGGAGCAGGTATTGATAAAGTAGTAGAATCGGGTGATTTAGCTAAATTTATTCTCACCAACGATCGCCTAATAGCCAATGGCGTTGATCTACTCCTTGGTATTGAACAAGCTCAACTCACTGGTGGTAATACCTGGAATATTCTAGACGCATCTGGATTTAGTTTAGGTTCAGTTACATTAGATGGTGGTGCTAGTGATGATTCATTATTAGGTGGTACTCAAAGCGATCGCCTCATTGGTGGCGATGGCTATGATTTCCTGGATGGCAAAGCAGGATTTGACATTCTCATTGGCGGTACTGGCGGAGATGCTTACGTTGTAGATAACGTTGGAGATGTAATTTCCGAAACATCCACTTCTACCTATGAATATGATAGAGTTCTGTCTTCTGTTACTTATACTTTAGGAGCAAATCTAGAAGAATTGACTCTTACGGGAACTGCTGCCATTAACGGTACAGGCAACGGTTTAAATAATAAGATTACTGGAAATACTGCTAATAACACTCTCAACGGCGGAGCAGGATTTGACATCCTTGATGGTAAGGGAGGTGTTGATACTTTAATCGGCGGCTTAGGAGATGATACTTACATAGTTGATAATACTTTAGATGTAATTGTCGAAACCTCAACCACAGATTTTGATACAGTCGAATCTTCTGCTACATACACCTTGGCAGCCAATCTCGAAAATTTGCAACTCGTTGGTAGTGGCGGCAATATCAATGGCACAGGAAATAATCTCAAGAATCAGGCTATCAAATTTACTTCTAAGAGGCACTCAGCTATTGACGTAGGCTGTGGAAGCAGTGGACGTTTTATTAACATCTTATCTAAGCATGGATTTCAGGCTGAAGGACTTGATATTTCCACAGAAATGATAAATTTAGCCAAGCACCTGCATCCAGAAATTACGTTTTACACCGAAGACATCTGCTGTTGGATTCCTGGGAAACTTTACAGTTTAATTTCTGCTTGGGACAGCATTTTTCATCTGCCGCTAAATATGCAACAGCCTGTTATGAAAAAGCTATGCGATGCTCTTGATTCGGACGGAGTACTCCTGTTCACATGTGGTGGCGGACATACAAAAAGTGAGATTTCGGGGGCATTTCAAGGTCAGGAATTTGAGTACAGCACTTTGGGCGTAGATGCTTTGCTACGGATTCTTAAGCGTAATCACTGCACATGTCGCCACCTCGAATATGACCAATATCCTGAAAATCATGTTTATATCATTGCTCAAAAGACTTAACCAATCATTGTGTTTTCCTCGCTTGAATGAAAAGTGAACACAATCAAGTTACTTTCGCTGCTACTTTACTTAATGCCGTCTCCAAACGACTGGTAAACTCTGAGGAGCGATCGCAACTCATAATCAGTTGCTCAATTGCCCGTGTCATCGCCACGTAAAGTAATCGCGCTTCTTCTTCTGGCTGGTTGACGACTAAGGGCTTTTTGGTCATCTAGCTTAATATGATATAGCACTTAATATGTCATTTGACACATCTTAGCTACACCCAGGCTTGTGTGTTCTCCGCAAAAACTCAAAAATTTTTTTGATTTACAAGATATAGAGTGCGCTCACTCTCCCGTTTTCCTCGCTTGAATTGGGCAGGGCGATCGCTCGTGCTGCGATATTTCCTCTAAGAACGGATGCGATCGCTTCCTCGCCCCCCTACAGCTGCTCCATCTTCACCCCCGCCACTTCCATCATCACCGTAGTAATTGGCACAAGCCGCCCCACAGTGGTGTAATAGCTACTCCCCACTGGCGCTCTTTCCTTACGTTTACGCAATGTTGCTTCATTCTCAACTGCTTTTTGGACTTTGGACAAAAAGAAGTTTATTCGCGAGTGTGACTCGCGAATAAATGAATGATTAATCTTGTTTATAGTGACGAGCAGAAAAAAGCATAGCCATCAGACCCCCAACAAATAGTAATATCAACTACAAAGTATCTTTGGGTAAATACTGATGGCTATGCCAAAATTTAATAACAATCAATTAATAGCGCAATTTCAAGATTTTAGACAAAAAATTTACAACTGTTTTTCTTCATGTAGCGACGCCTGTATGGATTTGTTGGATGCGCTTGCGGGTAATACGGGAGCCAATTCAATTGCGGAGTTATCTTTAAGTCCTTTGTTTCCCAGAAGCTATAATTCTATTTATAAAGCAATTCAAAAATCATTTAATACAAATATTCAGGAGAAGAACAATGAAGAAGAAGAACAAGAAGAACAAGAAAAACCCAATAACTTAATTAGGGTGGTATCTGAGTTAATTAAGCAACCACAACAACGCCCTTTTTACTTATTCGCTCTTGATACAACACCGCATCCGCGTCCTTACGCGAGGACTTTAGCTGAACGTGGGTATATTTACCAGCCAAATACTATCAAGGGTAACAAACCGATTAATATTGGTCATTCTTATTCGATACTTTCTATCTTACCAGAGAAAGAAACTGGGAATGCCGCCCCTTGGTCAATACCAATATCAGGAGAAAGGGTATCACTTGATAAAACTGGTGTTGATGTGGGTAGTGAACAAATTTCCTCAGTAATGTCTGATTCATCACTGCCCTGGCAGGAAAAATTGTGCGTCTTAGTAGCAGATAGCGCCTATAGTCAGCGTTCATTTCTGTTTGACCAATCCAAACACAAAAATGTGGTAGTGATAGCCAGAGTTCGTAGTAATCGAATTTTCTACCAATCTCCACCCGTTGATGAGTCAAAGAAAAAACGTGGTTGTCCAAAAAAATACGGTGAACGGTTTAATTTAGCTGATGTTGAAACTTGGCACTCTCCCGACGAGACAACACAAATTCAGCAGACAACCTGTAAGGGTCGTCTTTTAAACATCACCATACTCGCTTGGCATCAAATGTTGATGAGGGGAACCAAGCACCAAAAAATGTATTGTCATCCTTTTACTCTGCTCAGAATTCATGTGACTGATGATACTAATCAATCTCTCTGGAAACCAATGTGGTTAATTGTCATAGGTGAGCAACGTGGAGAAATCTCACCTACGGTTGCAAACCATTGCTATAGACAAAGGTTTGATATTGAACACATGCTGCGATTTAGCAAGCAGCGTTTGTTGATGACGCAGTTTCAAACTCCAGATGTTTTGCATGAGGAAAATTGGATACATTTAGTAATCCTAGCTTACGTACAGTTGTGGGCGGCAAGGGAGTTAGCAACACACTTACCCAGGCCATGGGAGCGTTATTTAGAACAAAACAATGATAAAATTGCCACTCCAAGTGTAGTGCAACGCGATTTTCAGAGAATTATTTCAGAGATTGGTACACCCGCTCGTTCTCCCAAAACCAGAGGAAATTCCATCGGTCGAGTTCAAGGTCAAGTTCAAACACAACGAACTAAGCATCCTGTTGTCAAGAAGAAGTCAAAATCAACACTCGCTAAAGTCAAAGCCGCATAAATTTTCTTAGGCTTTAGGCGTTTAACTCAGTCTGACTCAGTTTGTAAAATAACTGGGGTAATTTCTGATGACTAGTTTTTTGTTCGCGAGTGTGACTCGCGAACAAACTTCTTTTTGTCCAAAGTCCAATGCTTTACCTTGTAAAAATAAACGCAATTTAATTTCCTTCCATGATAAATTTTTTATCATTTTTAAAATCAAAATTTCTTTTTCGTCTGGCTCTAACTTTTCAAATGCTAAGTTTACTCTTTCAAATAATTCCTCTACCGGAGTAGTAGAACGCCTGACCTATTACAGTCAAGAGTCAGGTTATACTGTGGCACGTTTGCAACGCTCTGGTGCTAAGGAACTAACTACAATTACTGGTAGCTTTGCAGATATCCAGCCAGGACAGACGCTGCAACTAACTGGGTTTTGGCGCGAACATCCCCAGTATGGTTTGCAGTTTCAAGTTGTTAACTACAAAGAAACCAAACCTGCAACTCTCACAGGAATTGAGAAGTATTTAGGTAGCGGTCTAATTAAAGGTGTGGGGTCTGTGACTGCTAAACGGATTGTTGCTCATTTTGGGATAGAGACTCTAGATATTATTGAAAACCAAATTGAGCGCTTGCAAGAGGTTAACGGCATCGCCAAAAAACGCATCAAGTTAATCAAAAACGCTTGGGAAACCCAAAAAGCCATCAAGGAAGTGATGGTATTTCTACAAAGTCACGGTGTCTCTACTACTGGAGTTTAGACTAAAAGCAGGCGATCGCTAAAAAAGTGTGCGTGTTTTTTTGGTATACATTTTAACTTCTGGAGTTGAGACTATCAAGAAGAGCGATCGTTAACTCGATAAAAGATGTGTTGTTGGTATAAAATTTTGGGAAGGGCAGTCTGTGGTTAACACAGACGCCCTTCAGTGGAAGATGAGATTTGAACCACTAATTCTCATCTGCCAATATGAAAAGTGCCTTACTAAAAGAATTTCGTCAAGCAGCGTACAGCTATTTAGGTAGAGCGCATGATGCAACTTTTGAACTGATGGATGCAATATTACTGACGCGGAATGCCTACAGTTTGGCAGATTTATCGCTATCGCCAGTATTTAGAAGAAAGTGGCCAAGTATTTATGAAGCGTTACAAGATAGCAGACCACAGCGACAAAAATTGATGCAGTTATACATCAAACAGATGCCACAACAGGGTCGTCCGTTGTTGGCAGGCGACCACACTGCCTGGTCGCGCCCGGATGCGGTAACTCTTATTGAGAGGACAATTGAACACACCAGTGTTACCATAACCGGAAACAAACCAATTACCGTTGGTCAGGGATATAGTACCATTGCTTGGATACCAGAGGATTCTGGCAGTTGGGCGTTACCGTTGAGGCATGAGCGAATTACCAGTTGGGAAAATCCGATACAAAAGGCAACGTGGCAATTACAGCAAGTGTGTGAACATTTACCAACTAGACCAATTACAGTTTGGGATAGTGAGTATGGCTGCGCCCCTTTTGTGTTGAAGACGACTAATATCAAAGCGGACATTCTGGTACGTTTGCGTTCAAATCTTTGTTTATGGGGCGCACCACCACCATATTCTGGTAAAGGGCGACCCAGGAAACATGGTGATAAATTTAAACTCAATGATCCTTCTACATGGAGTGAAGCCAATGAGAGTATAGAAGTCAACCATCCTAAACTGGGACGGGTGAAGGTGAGCTTGTGGAAAAATTTACACTTTCGTCAAACGGCGACACGCCCAATGTCGCTGATTCGAGTTGAGCGTCTAGATGCAGAAGGCAACCTACGTATATCAAAACCTTTGTGGTTGGCTTGGGTAGGAGAGGAAATGCTTCCACTATCTCAAGTTTGGCAACTCTACCTCCGACGTTTTACTGTTGACCACTGGTATCGTTTTTTGAAGCAACGCTTGCACTGGACATTGCCTAAGTTGAGTAGTCCCAAGCAATCTGAGCATTGGAGTGACCTCATGCCTCTGATGACTTGGGAATTGTGGTTGGCTCGTGATATCGTTGCTGATAACCCTTTACCTTGGCAAAAATCATTAGACAATTTGACTCCTGGGAGAGTTGCTCAAGCGATGGGGAGTATTTTTGCGGTGATTGGTACTCCTGCCCGTTCGCCTAAACCTCGCGGAAAGTCTCCAGGCTGGAAACCAGGAAAACCACGACAACGTAGAATTCGCTATCCGATAGTCAAAAAAACTACAACTAAGCCTCGCAAAAAGCATCCAGAATCTGCTTAGTACCCTAGATTTTCATCTCTGAAGCCTGTTTCTTTTCAACTCAGCGTTGCTGGGTCGTTTCTTGTTGCTTAGTCTAAACTCCAGTCTACTACCTATGCAGTAAAAATCTACAAGCAATACCAAGACAAAGCGATCGCCACCGTCACCGAAAACCCCTACCAGTTGGCAACTGACATTTACGGCATCGGTTTTTTAACTGCTGATAAGATTGCCCGTAATTTGGGAGTTCCCGCAGATTCCGAGTTTCGCTACCGTGCAGGGATGACCCATGTGTTGAGTACAGCAGCAGAAGATGGACATTGCTACTTGCCACAGAGCGAACTGATTGAGAACGTGATTAAACTGCTCACTACCCAGGAGCATCAACCAACAGAAGATGCCATCGCTCAGGCTATCAAAGATATGGCTTTGAAAGATGAGCTAATTAGAGAACGCGATGCTGATAAAACGCTCAATTGTTACAAGCCTACTTACTTCTACACCGAACAAAACTTAGCCCAATTGGTACGCGATCGCCTTTCCTACCCCATCAGTCCTGATATTCCTCGCGTCCGCGCTTGGTTGGAGCGTTTTAGTAGTAGCCGCCAAGTTTCACTATCACCCGAACAGCAACAAGCAGTAGAGACGGCTGCTTACTCTCGATTCACCGTCATTACAGGTGGCCCTGGTGTCGGTAAAACATTCTGCACTAGCACCATAGTCAGTTTGTGGAAGGCAATGGGTAAATCAATTGCACTCGCTGCACCAACTGGACGGGCAGCCCAAAGATTAAGTGAGATGACAAGACTAGAAGCTAAGACCATTCATCGCCTACTGGAATTCGACCCCAAGACGCGAAGTTTTAAACGCGATCGCACTAATCCGTTACCCAATAGTGCAATTATTGTAGACGAAGCAAGTATGCTCGACTTGTTTCTAGCGTATTCTTTGGTTCAAGCTGTGGCAGACAATGCCCAACTCCTGTTGGTGGGAGATATTGACCAATTGCCATCAGTACCTAAACGAGAAACAGCGATCGCCGCACCTATTGCTTAAATAATATATATAAGTTTTTGATATTTTTTGTTATTTGAATTTCAGATAATCACCTCAATGATTACTAAATGTTAATCCAATATTCACAGCTTTTTAACCTCTTTTTATACAACCACAGCTACATTGTGATTGCTAAAAGTTTTGCTGAATTTCTGTAACTTCAACAGAAACAATTGTAGTTTGTTTAAATAATAACAAATGAATAAGTCTCAGTTTTTCAGGGCTATTCTACCTATTGCTGTGCCAGCGGCAATATCTTTCACTCTGCTTAATTATCTACAAAAGCCACTAACAGCCCAAACCTCAAGCGTTCATTTAACGATGGGTAATCCCAGTAATGCTGGGAGTAGTTACAGTAATCTTTTATTAAGCAAATCTCAATATGCGGTTTCTTATAACTGCTATAGAGGGACACCAAATTGGGTAAGTTGGCAGTTAAACCCATCATGGTTAGGAAGCGCACCTCGCCAAGATGATTTTCGTCCCGATACTACACTACCTTCAGGCTGCTATCGAGTAAGTTCGTCTGACTATACAGGCAGTGGTTTTGACCGTGGACACATGGCTCCCTCGGCAGATAGAACAAATACGATTGCTAATAACTCGGCTACTTTTCTCATGACAAATATGATACCCCAAGCACCTGACAATAATCAGGGAGTATGGGCGAATTTAGAAAATTATTGTAGAGATTTAGTGGTTAATCAAGGTAAAGAACTCTACATTATTTCGGGTTCTTATGGCACTGGTGGCACAGGGTCAAATGGAACAAGAACTACAATCGCTAATGGTAACGTTACTGTTCCCTCCAGAACTTGGAAGGTTATTGTAGTCTTAAATAGACCAAATTCTGGAGCTAGTAGCGTCACTACTAGCACAAGAGTAATCGGTGTAAACATACCTAATACACAAGGTGTTAGAAATGCAAATTGGAGAGACTACAGAGTTAGTGTTGACTCTATCGAAACAAACACTGGTTACAATTTGCTCTCTAATGTTTCTACATCTATTCAAAGTACAATTGAGTCTAGAGTTGACAATTTGTAAGCATAGTTAGCTCATTTAAAACTTAAAGCCTGTCTGTAAATTATAGACAGGCTAATGATTTATGGCTTAGGTTTCTACAACTTTTGTAGAAATTCCAGCTAAATCTCTTGATGGAGTTTTACCAACAACATAGACATCAATACTTATCGTGCCTACTCGATAAACCCGAATATCAGTCAGATTCTCTTTTAATGTTTTGATAAGTAATTGATACTTTTGCACATTTTGTTTCTGTATTTCATCGTGCCATTCTTTTTCTTGGGCACAGTTACGAAACAAATAATCTAGTTCTACTTCTTCAATTGATGTTTCTTGAAGATGTCCTGTTAATTGGAGAAGTTTTTGAGCGGTCATTGGTTCTTGCGCTTGATTAGACCACAAAAAAAATTCAAAAGGATACTCTGATTCACTGAGCATTAACAAACCATCGGAGGCTTGTTTAAGTTTTTTCGTAATCTCGTCAGTCATAAAATTTATAGGACTCATATTTGATTTCTGAAAAAACTCAGTACACCTTAGAAAACCTTCTTTCCTGTTCCCTATTCCCTATTCCCTGACTACGTAAATCGTTTCAAAAATCAAACCGGATTCCTATATTTCTGGTTACGAACATTGGTTCTTGAGCTTGCCAATTAGAGAATTAAGATTGAGTTGAGTGGGCCAACCTTGAGGAAGATTTGCAGAATTATATCCTCTGTCTTTCAAGCCTTGAATAAATTGGTTGCGGATGTATGTAGTATCAAAAGCCCCAAGTCCATCAAAATAAACATCAGTTAAGTGAGCAGGATCTAAAGCCATTTCACCTTTATATACTGCACCGTCATTAGAATCATCCCAACCCCAAGGGGCATTAGCAGAATTTGTACTGCAAGTGGGCGCACCAGCACCACAACCACCACTAGAATCTCCCTTAAAAGTTCCCCAACTCGCAAAAGTCAAAGCAGAAGAAGTTGGTAGAGAAGCTTCATTTAATTGCTGTTGCCACATTCCATTAGCAGCAAACACATCAAGCAATTGATACTGCACAGAGCGATCATTCCCCGAAGCAGGAAGTTCTGCTGTAGTTTGGGAAGGATAATAAATAATCCCATCCTCGCTACTTGCACCCTTAAAGTTTCCAGCATAAGGCCAAGCTTTTAGTCCATGACCTTTAGCTTCTTGAGTTGTTAATGGGTGCAGTGAACCACTGTAACTATTCATCGTCAGTGTGCCATCAATACTTTCTGCACCATTTCGTAAAGGACTACCAGTTGGAGTGTAAGAGTAGAAATCGTTATGAAATACAGTGACAACGCCTTCTAATTTACCAAAAGCTGAACCGTCCTTACGGACAATTGTAAGTAAACCCTCTAAATCATTTTCGTGTTCTTGATCAAAAGGAATATCAGTCCAGTCTTGAGGATGGTAAAAGGAATATGTAATGAACCAATGAGTACAAGTTTCAGCTACAGAATAGTAAGCATGAGAGGAGAGAGGAAATTGGAAAAGGTTATCCCAGTTATTTGTTCCTCGCCAATCGCTATCATAATCAAATCGCGTGATGTAGTCTCCACTATACTTAGTGCTATCTGTATCTTGATAGTGGATAGGAGCATGATATAAAGCTAAAGCCAAATCAGTGGCAGATTGAGCAATTACTTTATTGTCTGTAAAAATACCAATCGCTATTGCTACAAGCAGTCCAAAAGCCACAAGAAAAAGTTTTTTTAAACTCACGTCTCACCTTTGCTGATAAACAAGATTCAGCATAAAAGCCAATATTTAAGAATTGGTAATACTTAGATTATTCGGTAGCGATTACAAAGTTAAGATTTGTGTTGATGCTCAAATTAATCGTTTGGATTTAACTTAGTTGAAAAAATGATATGAACTACAGCATTAGATGCGATGGGCTATGCCCCGCAAAGAAGCGATCGCTGGCGGGCGGGTACGCCATCGCAATGACGAAAATACCTTACTGCTGCGATATATAAGTTTGGCAAGAGTATTTCTGCCTTCTTCACCAAAAAATTCACATTTGCTATGTGTCTGCAATTGATTGGAATTCCCTGAAAGTCTCACCTTACCAACTAGTAAAAATTCAAAATGATGATGGTAGCCGTGTGATTCTTAGAGGTAACATCGTTCCAGTAACATTTCCTGGCTTCGGTGAGTTTGGTAATTTGAGAGTAAAAGAAGCCTTCTATGCCGCGACAAATGCCCCGGCGAAAGGTACTTTTGTGGGACTAAAAGACAATGGCATTCGTTGCATCACAACTCCTTGCTTCTCCACAGTTGATCTGGTTCTAAATAAGCCTTATATTTCTCAAGTTTCGTCAATCGATTTGAGCCAAACGGGTGCAACACAAAAACAAATTGACGCAGCAACAAGCGAAATTTTCGGTCAAGGTTTGATTACTGTAGGTAAAACTGAGGTAGTAGGTAACTCAGATCCGACCAAGAAAGATACTAAGTTTGTCGCTACGCAATTTTATGTGAGAGTGAAACCGAACTAATAGTAGTTTGACTCTTCGCAAAAAATCGCTAAACTCATCGGTTTGCTTGAGGAACTACGCCAGGATATTCCCAATGTCACCTAAAAATTGCGATCGCACTTTCTTGCCCAAGCTAGGCGATGTCTACGACGGGCTGTTCGGTGTCGCTCTCCGTAAGATTCTTAGAGGAAAAGTTGCCTGACTTTTCACGGTATGTGGAAAAGGTTATTTTGATGGTTTCCCAAGCCCTGATTTCTCCCTTGGCTATTTTCATTAACTAAGAGCTATTGAGAATTAGTCTGTGGAAAAAGCCACGCTTTTTAGGGGCTTGAGGACTTGCCGTGAAAAGTCAGGAAAAGTTGCACACTTGAGGAGCGATCGCTGACATCCTCCAAATTCTTAGAGTCAAAGTTGTACACTTGAGGAGTGATGTCTACGACGGGCTGCGCCTACGCCCTCCTAATTCTTAGAGTCAAAGTCAAAAAGAGCGATCGCTTGTGACAAAGCAGTACACTTGCTATGCACCGATTATACTTTAGCTGTATTTTGTAAGAAAGAATTTTATGCTGAAGTTACATTCTTTCGCTAAGTTTTCTTTATTGACAGCATTATCAACAATCTTGATTTGGCAGTACCCAGCTTTTGCTTGGAATAAGGCTGGACACATGGTTTCAGGAGCGATCGCTTACAGTGAACTTAAGCAAAATCATCAACAAGTAATTGAGAAAATAGCCGCGATTTTAAGAGAACATCCCGAATACTCTAAATTTGAGGAACAGTGGAAGTCTCTGAATCAATCTAATATTTCTGCTGAAGATAAAAACCTGTACTTGTTTATGTGGGCAGCAAAATGGGCAGATGAAGCCCATGGCAATCAAACATTTGATCACCCAACTTGGCACTACATCAATTTTCCTTATCAACCTGGTAGTTCTTCAAATTCAATTCCTCGTGAAATTCCAGGTGAAGAAAATATTATATTTGCTTTTCAAAAAAATCTTGATATTGTTCAAAGTAATGCCAACAACAGCGAAAAAGCAGTTGCAATATGCTGGCTATTCCATTTATTAGGAGATGTGCATCAGCCATTGCATACCACCAAATTAATTACTAACCAGTATCCAGAACCAGAAGGTGATAGAGGTGGTACACGTTTTTATATTAGAGTTAAACCAGATAGCCAAACAATTAGTTTGCATAAATTCTGGGATGACCTGATTCTTGGAAGCGAAAGATTTCAAACTGTTCGCAACACCGCAACTAAGATAAGAGCCGACTATCAACGCAGTAAATTGCCAGAATTAAGAGAAACTCAATTTAATAATTGGGCAAAATTAGAGAGTTTTAGGATAGCAAAACAAAAAGCATATCTCAATGGCAAACTTTCTGGCAGTAATGATAAAAATGATGGAAAGCTTTTACCACCAAATTATGCTGCTACCGCCAAACCAATAGCAGAACGTCGGATGAGCTTGGCAGGCTACCGTCTAGCTGATGTGCTTAATAAACTGTTCGGCAAGTGATAAAAGATATACAATCTCTTTTGTTCTCCACCTACATGATCTGGGTGGTTTTTGATTTTACTAGAGCGATCGCCCCGCTTTAAGAGCGATGTCTACGACGGGCTGTCCGGTGTCGCTACTTTCTCCATCTCCAGATTTGCCTAGAATAAATTAGCCTAACGTTTTAAATATTTAAAACGAGTTAATCTTAGGACTAGTTGACAACAGGAAGTTTTGAAAGAAGTTACCAGATGATAGCTTTTGCGGAGCATATCTAAAGCCGAGTATGGTACACGCAATCGAAATGGGCACAACACGGGACGATATAACCAGTAATAAGCCTTTTTCAAGTCATTCCATTTTGAACAGGCTTCAAGATGCATGAAATCTGAAATGTCTACAACTAACCCTCTACCCTGGTGCATCATGACATTACGACCGTGGACATCATGAGGGTGGAGGGAGCAACGTCGGGCATAGTCAAGAGCTTCATCGATGTCTCTTATCACCTGCTTGGGAATCGGTAAACCTAAGTGCATACAATCGTACAAAGTTGTTCCATAAAGCCGTTTCAAAATTAGAAAGCTATCTTTGGCGTACAAACACTCAGAAAATGCCGGATGAGAACCTAGACGACGGTAGACTTCTACCTCCTCTTCAAAGCCTGGTCGTCCTGGGGCATAAATTTTAACTACACACTTAGGGGAATCGGGGTGATAAACTACTGCGGCATAATTTCCTTTACCAAGCAGCCGCCAAGGGTGTGGAAGATAGCTGACCTGAATGGGATTACGGGGATTAACACTTTCAATTTGTAATCTAGGCAGTAGTTCCTGATAAATGCTTTTGACCAGCTGTTCTGGAAGCAATTTGTCCATACCGGATAAGTTTCTGACACCAAAGGACAAGATAAACTACTCAATTTATCTCAACTATTACGGCAACAGTTGGAATTGAGCTTAATTTTGAAATGGCAATCCCTATATTGCGACAACAGAGTTAGCAGCATGAAGCCATTGTGGAGAACTGCCATAATCTTAACTGCGATCGCTGGAGCTACCATCATCGCTATCTTGATTTTCCAAAAAACTAACCAGCCATCCATCGCGCTTACCGAAGAATGGATCGCTACTACACAAGTGATAGATGGGGATGTGCGTTTATCTGCTTGTATCCAAGTAATTTAGCAGTTGTTGTTTTTACTGATTCACACGGGAGCAAAACGATCGCGTCCAATGTGAACTTCCCACTCCACAACTCTAGCAGAGTCCGCCAGCATACCATCTCGCACACGAGGACTGCTGTTTACAACAGCTTGAGCCTGTTCAAGATTCTCTGCCTGGATTACCCAAAGCCCAGTTCCATCATGGGGAAAAAACGGCCCACAGCACAGTAGTGTTCCTTTCTCATGTTGCTCATTAAACCAAGTGAGTTGATTTTGGTCATGCTCTGGGTGAGCCAATTTATAGTCGTAATACTCCCGGACGGTTGCAACCACAACGGCAAAAAGTTTAGGCATAATGCTCTGGCTGGTGATTTGAGATGATGTTCAGATTGTATGACCTAAGAAATACTTCTGTGTCATGAAATAGCGACTGTATGAACGCCAGTGTAGGTTCAAAGATCCGGTTAACTCTGCCCTAATCTACAATCTCATATTCTTGTTCAATAAAACCTAATAATTTTTCCTTAAACTCACTCAAATACGGGCGCTTCTACTCCCCCAAGCATTTTAGGATTGCCTAGAATGGTGCTGGTGCTTCTAACTTGCCACTGTTCCGTAACCTATGAATGCGACACCGATAGCGACGCAGGAGCGTCACAGCCCGCCGCAGGCATCGCTCAAGGACTGCATCTGCTCACATTCTTCAGACAAGTATTTGTAAGACTGATTGTGAATAAATTATTGCAATATTAATAACTTCTTAAGCCCTAATTAAACCCGATTTGGTAATTAATCTTGTTAATAACTAGATGGTTATTATTTAGGTTTTTTATTCTAGAAATCTCAACAGGACTTTTATGGAGCGTGTGCATTTCCAGGGCTTGCTATCCACTACAGCAAAGCGGCGACGTTTTCTACTCGGTGCCGGCACATTGACCGCAAGCGCTATTGCTAGTCTTTGGACTCATAAAGTTGTTGCATTGTCAAGATTCTCTGCCTATCCCTTCAGTCTTGGTGTTGCTTCTGGCGATCCTTTACCAGATAGTGTAGTGCTATGGACACGGCTGGCTCCAGATCCCTTAAATGGTGGCGGTATGCCACAGGTGAATGTACCAGTACGGTGGCAAGTTGCTTTGGATGAAAACATGAGACAAGTTGTGCTACGGGGCGTGGCATTGGCAACCCCCGAATTAGCACATTCTGTTCATGTAAATGTACGTGGTTTACAGCCTAACCGCTGGTATTGGTATCAGTTTAAAGTAGGTAATGAAGATAGTGCAATTGGTCGTACCCGTACTGCTCCAGCCATTGGCACTAGGTTGAATCAGCTTAACTTTGCCTTTGTTACTTGCCAAAAATGGGAGGATGGTTTCTATTCTGCTTATCGTCGCCTAGCTGAAGAAGATTTAGATTTGGTTTTTCACTTGGGTGATTATATTTACGAATACGGCATCCCTGCTACAGGTGGTGTACGCAACGTTTCTTTACCTGAAGAGTTTAGAAAAGAAACGAATACCCTTGAGCAATACCGTCTTCGATATGCTCTATATAAAACTGACCCAGATTTACAAAAAGCTCACGCCTTATTTCCCTTTACAGTCACCTGGGACGACCACGAAGTTGAAAATGACTATACCGATGACATTTCGGAAAACAACGATCCGGTCGAACAGTTTCTCAAAAGGCGTGCTGCTGCTTATCAGGCTTATTATGAGCATCAGCCACTGCGGGAATTTTCCCGACCACAGGGGCCAGATATGCTGATTTACCGTCGGCTGACTTTTGGTAATCTGGCGGAATTTAGCGTACTTGATAGCCGCCAGTACCGGAGTGACCAGCCATGCGGTGACGGTGAAACACCCCGTTGCCCAGCAGCGCTAGATCCATTTAAAACCATGCTCGGTACTCAACAGGAGCGCTGGCTGCTGGATGGTCTTGATCGTTCTCAAGCACGTTGGAACATACTTGCTCAACAGGTGCTGATGGCAGAGCTAGATCATAAATTTGGGACAGGCGAAATCTTTTGGAACGACTCATGGGATGGATATCCCCTTGCACGTAATCGTGTTTTAAGTCACATCGCCAGCCGCCGGATTTCTAACCCAGTGGTTATTACTGGGGATTGGCATTCTACATTTGTCAATGACCTGAAGCTGGACTTTAAGGCTTCTAACTCTCCAACAGTGGCTACAGAGTTTGTGACTCCTTCAATTACTAGCAATGGTGATGCCAATGTCTACGGCCCTTACTATGGCCCGAAGATTCCAGAAAACCCACACATTAAGTTCTTTGATGGCGATCGCCGAGGCTACTTTCGAGTCAACCTTAACTATGAGCGTTGGCAGACTGACCTGCGTATTGTTACAACTGTAAGTCGTCCAGATGCGCCTGTATACACCTTTGCTTCCTTTGTTGTTGAGAATGGTCATCCAGGTGTCAAATTAGACTAGTATTTAAGTTTTTGCGTATTCAAATATTTAAATACGCAAAAAAGTGCGATGGCGTACCCGCCCACCGGATACTGTTGGCGAAAGTGTTACAAACGCACGGACAAAAGTGTTACAACTCAAAGCCGCAACTACAGATTGAAGGTTTGAGCTTACGTAATACTTAATAAGACAATAATGTATTACATTCGCCAACAGTATCCCACCGTAGGTGATCGCACTCCATTACTCCCTGATGAAGTAGCAGAGTGATCCCGGCGTATCTGCCCACCGTAGGCTCACACCCCAGTTGAGACAAGCGATCGCTTTGGTTCCTCATTAACTTGCACTGCAAGACTCGTGGTTTATATGCATCACTCTTTTTCAGATGTAAGCTAAAAGCACAAAAGATATGAGTTAACATCCTATGCACCAGCCCACAAGAGGCAATTACCAGGATTTTTGGCGGCAGCTTGTTACTTTGGCTGCAATCTTTGGTGCATTCGTTATCAACGTAGTATCGAACATTTTTCCGCTCAATGGACTCAGCATAGGGGAAATTTCCAATACTTTGTTTAAAAATGTCCTGATTATCCCTGCCAATTACGCTTTTGCTATTTGGGGGCTGATTTACCTTGGGTTGTTTGCTTTTGGGGTATACCAAGCGTTGCCTTCTCAACGAGATGAGCCTGATTTACGTAAGACAGGTTATCTGTTGGTGATTGCCTGTGTTGCTCAAAGTATTTGGGTGTATCTGTTTTTGTCTCGGCTTTTTGCTCTTTCTGTAATTGCAATGCTTTTGATTCTGTTGCCCCTGATTGCTGTCTATGTGCAGTTAGAAATTGGCAATAAGCGTGTACCTCGGCTGAAAAAATGGTGTATTCACTTTCCTATTAGCATTTATCTAGGCTGGATTAGCGTGGCGACCATTGTCAACGTAGCGTGTGCCTTGTATTTTCATGGGTGGAACGGTTGGGGGATTTCTGCTGTAATCTGGACTCTTATCATGGTATTGATAGCAACAGCAGTTGCAGCATTTATTGTCATCCAGCGTCGAGACATCGCTTATACAGGAGTAATACTCTGGGCATTGGTAGCGATCGCACTCAAGCACTCTGATAATTCAATGCTCAGAAATGCCGCGTTGGTTT
Organism: Desmonostoc muscorum LEGE 12446; assembly: GCF_015207005.2. Lineage (GTDB taxonomy): Bacteria > Cyanobacteriota > Cyanobacteriia > Cyanobacteriales > Nostocaceae > Nostoc > Nostoc muscorum. The sequence continues at coordinate 524,741 of NZ_JADEXS020000002.1, read as the reverse complement.
TGGCAATTGTCCTAGTTTTGACCGCTACGATTAACAGCTTACGCCCCCAACAAGAACATATTTAAGTGCCATAGCGTACCCGCCATGAACCGGTGGCTCACGCCCAAAAATTAACATTCATTGACAGTAAACCAAAAAGTTTTCCTCAAAGAGCGATCGCTAAACGACTTCGCTAAAAATCTAATTAGGGAAAAACCAGCCGATTTGAATGTTCCAATACCAGTTGTCGAAGCTTTCAATTCTCAAGAAATCATAACTTTTTGTCAAACGGCTGGTTATGAATACGAGTTAATTTCTTGGACTTTGGACAAAAAGAAGTTTATTCGCGAGTCACACTCGCGAATAAACTTCTTTTTGTCCAAAGTCCAAAACCCTCTGCTGCCGCTTGCTTTAAGGTATCTAGGTCTGCTTGCTTAATTCGTCGTTTTTCTGGGTCTTGTTTTCTCTTATGAGTATGGCGGGTGCGTTTCCATTTCCACTTTTTTTTTGAGCAAACGTCGCAGACGAGACGGACTCAGTTGTACATTTCGGTCTTGAGACAATTTTTCTGATAACTGCAAACTGTTATAAGTACGGGGTTCTAACTCTTAAATATGCTAAGTCTGCCTCAAGCCATTTGCACTTTGCTCCACGCCCAGAAGTTTCCCACAATCCTCCCAAACCCTTATTTTCCCAACGCCTCAGTGTTGCTCGTACCGTATGTTCGTGACACTCAAAAATTTTAGCGATCGCTGGTACATTCCATCCTTGGGCATTTAATCGAATTATGTGGGCGCGATCTCGTGTTCGTTGAGGAACTGTTGTCGCCGACCGCAACTCCAAAAGCGTCAAATCTTCTAAATCTGTTAATCTAACTCGCAATGGAGCAGACATCTTGTAGTACCTGTTTTTTAGACCTTCTCTATCTTATATTTAATTGTAACCACCTACTTATACCAATTTAATATGAAGCTGCATAGAAAAGAGCTTCTAAAATAAAGTTATAAGAAGAGATGGAAATCACCTGTTCAGATGTTAATTGCTCGAACAATTGTTGTAGGCGAGTGCGTAAGTCTTGCAAGTCAGAAAACAGTTCATTCTTGAGAGATTTTTTGAGAAACTGCCACAGCCTTTCAATGGGATTAAGCTCAGGAGCATGAGGTGGTTGCAGCAGGGGAATAATATTTTCAGGCCAATTAATCGCACTACTGATATGAGCAGGAGCTTGGTCTATTTGTAAAATTGCATAATCTGAACCTAATTGTTGCGATAACCAGTCTAAAAACTGTTGAAAATAGTCACCATTGAGCTGCGGGTATTCTTGCTGAAAATGTTGTCCTGTTAATGGTTCAATTGCACCATAAATCCAAAAATTTTCTCTTTCCCATTTCACCGCTACAGTTGGTTTGACTCCAGGGGCCGTAATTACTTTTCCCGTTAAAGTTTTTAATCCCACCCTGGTTTCATCCTGACACAGATAATGAATACACTTTCCTGGTGCTAGATGTTTTTCTAGCCTCTCGATAATGATACCGAGTTTTTTTTAAACTCAGATACTAACTTCTCATCCTGCTTATGGCTTTGCGGACGTGGTACTTTGAGTTTTGCTCCTAATTTATATCTCACTAATACCAATTTTATATGAAGCTGCATATAATAGAGTGAATAAACTGGATAAATAAAAATAAGCATGAGCCGCCCTTTTAAGATTGAAATTGCAGAAAGCGAAGCAGAACTAAAGAAACGTCTACAAACAGCCAACGTAGGAAACCAGAAAGAAAAACTGATGATGCTGTGGTGGATAAAAAACGGGCAGGTTCATGAACAGCAAGAAATTGGAAAACGCTTGGCTCTAGATACATCAACTGTCACAAGGTGGTTACAAAGATATAGAGTCGGTGGACTAGATGAATTATTAGAAATTAAAAAAGCTCCGGGAGCAAAACGAAAAATTGATGAGGTAGCGATCGCGGCACTAACAGAGGAGTTAAAAACAGGAAAAGGCTTTAGTAGCTATGGTGCAATAGTGGAGTGGTTAAAAAAAGAACAGGGGCTGGAAGTAGAGTATGCAACAGTATATGCGTTATACCAATTTTATATGAAGCTGCATATAATAGAGAAAACAAACTTGATAAATTAAAATAACCATGAGCCGCCCTTTTAAGATTGAAATCGCAGAGAGCGAAGAAGAACTTAAAAAACGTCTACAAACAGCTAACTTAGGAAACCAGAAAGAAAAACTTATTATGCTGTGGTGGATAAAAAGCGGACAGGTTAAGGAGCAGCAAGAAATTGGAAAACGCTTGGCGAAAGATACCTCAACTGTAACAAGGTGGTTGCAAAAGTATAGAGCAGGCGGGCTATATGAATTACTGGAAATGAAAAAAGCTCCAGGAGCAAAACGCAAAATTCATGACGCAGCGATCGCAGCACTGGAGGAAGAGTTAAAAACAGGAAAAGGCTTTAGTAGCTATGGTGCAATAGTTGAGTGGTTGAAACAAGAACATGGACAAGATATAGAGTATGCAACGGTTTATGCGTGGGTTCGATATCGATTAGGAGCAAAACTAAAAGTGCCTCGCCCTCAAAGCCATAAGCAAGACGAGAAATTGGTATCTGAATTTAAAAAAAACTTGGAATCATTCTTAATTGTCTAGAAGAACATCTAGCACCTGGCAAGTGTGTTCGCTACTTGTGCCAGGATGAAACGAGGGTGGGACTGAAAACTCTCACAGGAAAAGTGATTACTGCCTCTGGAGTCAAGCCTACTGTTGAGGTGAAATGGCCACGGGAAAATTTTTGGATTTATGGTGCGATTGAACCAAAGACTTGCGATCACAACATTACGAGTATCCGAAATTGAATGGCGAGTGTTTTCAACAGTTTTTGGACTGGCTATCTCAACAATTAGGTGGGGATTACGCTATTTTACAGGTTGACCAAGCACCTGCTCATACAAGTTCAGCGATTCGTTGGCAAGAGTTTATTATTCCTCTGTTTCAGCCACCTTCAGCCCCTGAACTCAATCCCATTGAAAGGCTTTGGCAGCTCCTCAAGAAACCACTCAAAAATCAGCTTTTCTCTTCTTTACAAACTTTACGCGATCGCATCCAAGAAATATTTGATCAACTTACACTTGAGCAGGTAATTTCCGTCTCTTCTTACAACTTTATCCTGGAAGCTTTATTCTATGCAGCTTCATATTAAATTGGTATAAGGGATTTAAATCCTTTCCCCCTTCCCCCTTCCCCTTTACCCCGCCAAGTTCACTTGGCGAACTACTAGTGACACGCTAGCCAGATTTTCCCTAAAGTCACATACAATTTTGGGTGTTAGTTCCACACTGCTTCTAGGCGATCGCGATCAAGATGGTAAATAATCCTCAGTTTGACAACCTACCACCAATCAAGTTGATCCACATACAGGATCAAGCACCATCAACCCTACAGGGAGAATCTAGAAGCAGGGCAGGAAAAATAGCTGCAACCACTGATATCCGGTGGGTAAAAGTTCTGGAATTTTTACGCAGCAACAATCTCGCACCAAACAGCCGCAAGCTTTACGAACGAGAACTCAAACGATTTTTGGCTTGGAGTGAGCTGCACTATCATGAACTGCGTCCACGTCATCTTGCGCTATATAAAGAATATCTCCGTGATGAAATACAGACTGATGCAGGTAAACCGCTTTCAAAAAGCAGCATCAATGCAGGAGTTGCGGCACTCAAAAGCTTTTTCAAATGGATGTGCTATACGTATCCTGAAATTATTGCTACTAATCCCACACTGGGGATTAAACTGGAAAAAGTACCTCTGCCACCAGCTCAGAGTTTAACCCCTCAACAGATGGAACTGGTTTGGTCAGCGTTGGAATTGCTGGGAGAAACAAAGCAACGGGATACAGCACTGGTTCACATTCTCAGTCATGGGCTGCGTGCTGGAGAAGTTGTACAGCTAAATGTTGGCTCATTTGATGGCAAGCTACTATTTTTACCAGACACCAAAACCAATGAACCACGCTTAGTTCCACTGCGAAAAGAAAGTCGGGAAGTTTTGGCAGAGTATTTGCTTACGCGCTCACAGCAAGGAGAGGTCTTAAACAGCGACTCCCCACTGATGATTTCACACCATGCTTCATACAAAGGTGAACGCTTGAGTTATCACGGCATTTACTTCGCTGTAGAAAAAATTGGTGAAATAGCTCACATTGAGAATTTACATCCTCACTCCTTTCGACATACTTACGCTACTGACTTATTGCTATTGGGAGTTGACCCCAGCCATGCACGAAAATTAACAGGGCATCAAAGCGAGAAAGCGTTTCGGCGCTATACCCTTCGCAGCGAACAAGAAGCAGCGATCGCTGCTTACTATCGTGCAATCGGAGAGGAAGTGGAGTAAAGTATGCCCAAGCCACTCGATCCCAAGTGTCAGTTATGTTCCAAACTACCAACTGCCCAAGCCAAGGTTTTACATGGAACAGCAGGGGACGGGTGTTGGAATCCCAAAGTCTGCCACAATCGCCGCTCATTCTATCGCCACCGCTCCCAGAAGAATTCAGCAGAAATTGATTCAGTAACAGTCGAACCACCAGCAACATATTTTGCAGTGCTATATCTATATAAAGAAGCGGGGGATAAACCATTACACGCTATGTCGGCAGAACTCTGGCTGGGGCAAAAGCCTATTTGTCGCCTGGAACCAATTCACTGCTTTGGGCTAACGGCTGGTAAAATACGCGCCTATACAGATCAGGTGTTGCAGGCTTTTGCAAAACAATACAGTGTTTCACTATATCAATATAAGGATATGTTTGAGATTACCTCAAGCTACTGCCCAGTGCGACCCTGCCCCTTGCATCCACAATCTTAGAGATGACCGAACAATTCGCTTTTTCGCCCATTCGCAGTTCGCAATTGTGGACGTAATTGATAATTGATTCATCTTTGGTGTCAAAGCCCCTAATTTCAATTATGAAAAGAAATAAAACACGTAGTATCAATATTCAAGCCCCGCATTCATGCGTGGGGTATTATTAATTGCGAATTGCGAATTGCGAATTAGAAATGACCACATACCGCCAATTAACAATTTGGGATGTGCTGGATGAGTTGTCCGAAACTCCACCAACTTCTTCCCTTGATGCAGTATGGCAGTGCTTAGATACAGAACTGCATGATTTACCTATTGAAACCCAATTATCAACCGCAGGTATTGCCTTCAGTCAAATTGCAGATATTCTTAAGTCTCGTGCCGAAATGCTGTTGCAAGATACCCGCGATCGTAATAACCCAAAGGGGCCTATTGTTAGCACCGATCTCTTTGCTGGTCTAGTGCGGACAACAATGCACCTAGATTTAGATGATTTGATTGAACCGCAAACACCACAAACCTTTAAACCACATGGCCCACACCAATTTTCACATCCTACTGAGTTGGGTGATTCTGTAGTAGCACCCGTTGAAAAAGCGAATGTTTTGGCAATGCTCGATCAGGTGACAACTTTAGAAGATGTCCGCAATTTGGCATCAGATGAGGATGTGCAAAAATGGCACAGCGCCATCGCTAACCATCTGATAAATGTCAAAGATGAGATTTCTTTAGTTAAACTGCAACGTGTGTTGCAAATGCCGATGGTAGAAGTATGGTTAGGACTATTGCTGGGTGGGTTTACATTAGAACAGCGTGGTGGTTTTTATCACAACCAAAATGTCTGGGTGAAAAGCTCTCCTTCCTACTTTGAAAGGAAAAAGCAAGAAATAGAAAAGCTTGAAAGGCAAGCCCTAGAGAAAAAAATGCTCGAGAGAGAAATGGCTTTAGCTGAAGATAAAAAGTGGTACGAAGAACATGGTGATGATGATTTCGATTATGACGAAAATGAAGATGATGAAGATTAAAGAACACCTCTTTTACTTGCACTCTTACCGCTCTCGATTATCTGCGTTGGTACGAGTTCTGGCTCTGCAATGCTGACAGATATCGCTCAACAAACAGATAACCAAAAGTCCCCATCAATTATTTTCTTCTTGCCCAATAAACGCCCTAAGCCTGGAGTTTGCGGGGAATTTCCCACCACTTCCAGCAAGGCAGAGATAGCCCTGGCACGGCATTTGGTGAAGATAGGTGCTGCGGAATTGGCGCTATATGTTGAGCTACTTACAAAATTATTAATTTTGTAATTGTTGTCTAGTTCTGTTATTTTTTAGCATGAACATAGTCTACAAAGTAAAATTTAGGAACAAGCCAAAATTTGAGCCAAGTGTAAGCTGCCAAACTTAATAGTGCTGTAATAATTAGCGTTAAACCAAGCTTGACTCGAAACGTATCTGGAAGGATAGCAACTCCTGAAATAGTAATAGCAGAGTATGCCAACAGTACCACTTGCAAACGCTGGATCACCCTTAGCGCCCCTCGGCAGCTACTACAGTGCTGAGTATGTTGTTTGTAGCGATCAAGCAGTAGAGTCCGACTGTCGTTAATATTTGAGTTTTGTAAGAAATTAATTCCAACTTCATTCCACGGTAAATCCCCATTACAATACTTTTCAAACCAATTTCTGAACTCAATCACTAAACGATCTGCACTTGTAGGTAGCTTGTAGGCAGTTTTCCAGCTTTCAACTAACTTTTTCTGTTGAAAAAAACGCTCTTGCTGATGTAGAAGAATCATATCTCCATCAAGAAGCGGATTACGAATTATGATGTGTTCTAACCAACGAGGTAATAAACTATAGATTGTTTTAGCAAAATTAATAGGAAATTGAGCCACTATTCTTGATCTGCCTGGAGACACTGGAATACAGTAAGTGACAATTCCTAACTGCTTTCCAGAACCAACACTAATTGCATATTCTAAGCGGCAAGGTGGTTCAAAAGTAATTGTTGTTCGTCCTGAGCTTCTTTCAATAACTGCTTCAATCAAATTTACTGTTGATTTCTCAATATTAATAGGTATAGGTACTCCTTGCTCTCGAATGCCTTGCACTTTATGATGTGCAAAAGGAACATGACTTGGATCTGCCACATTTTCAACAAGAGTTTGCCAATCATATTCCAAGTCGCGTACAAAAGAATCCCAAACAAAACCTTTGCTAGCATCTACTTGAGGTGACAGAGGTAATGGCGTAGTTGCAGCCTGTTCTTCTGATCTAGCATCTGGCCAAACCCAAAGTAAATCATTTTGCTGACGAACAGGGAATGTAACTACACAGAAGTTTTTTTGATTCCTAGTCACAATTTCTGGATTTTCTGCTTGGGGAATATATGTACAAACTCCTTGAGAATCAAACTGCCAACCATGATAACTACACATCAAATTACCTGTCTTTTCATCAACACGCCCTTCACTTAGGGGAGCAAGGCGATGAGGGCATTGATCTAGAAATACTTGGTAAGTTTTAGATGATTTAGGCTTCCAAATGACTAAGCGTAATCCCAGAAGAACAACTGTGGTGGGGCAGTTTGGATTGATATCTTCGATAGGGGAAAGCGGATACCACTGTCGAAAAAAATCAAACTCAGATTGTATTTGTGTATTCATTGAGTAAACAAAAAGTAATTCTACGTTTAGTATAGGACTAGTATTTGATTTCTGAAAAAGCTCCGTACATCTGTAAAGTGTCAAAATCAAAGTTAGTGTGTCGGAGAAACCACTCAAACATCCATTTGAGATGAGAGAACGAAGGAATCAAAGCACAGAAACGCCGCACCCAGGTTTTAGCTTGTAACCAAATATCCTCAATTGGATTTTGTGATGGGCAATTAGGAGCGAAGCGAACGCAATGAATTTTCCACTGGTCTGGAGACAAACCTTGGTTTATCTCTCCTAAAAAGTTTTGAACCAGATGTGAACGATGGTAAGAAGCACCATCCCAAAAAAGCAGTAATCGTTGGTTGGGAGACTGGTCTAATAAATAACGTAAATAATCAATTGTATTGTCTGAATTGCCAGCATTGTAAGCTTTAAGAAGCAACTTACCATCGAGATAATCAACCGCCCCGTAGTATGTCTGCTTCTCTCGTTCGTTAACGATGCCAATTGCTATTTCTTGGTCAGTTTTTCCCCAGACATAACCAGTTACGTCTCCCCATAACAGATGGCACTCATCTATTAGTAATACTCTCAGTCTTCCTTCTTCTATCTCCTCTCTATTGCTGTCCAACAATTTTTCAATCTGTTTTTTTTTGCAGCTACAGCCTCAATGTCCGCCTTTGGGTTTAAGCCAGTAGTTTTTTTCCAACTAATTCCCGCCGCGTCAAATAAATCATAATAACTCCGTTTCGATTCGTAGATGACATCATATTCAAAAGCCAATTTGTATTCCAGTTCACCAAGCTCCCAAATCTCCTTAGTTTGCAACCAACTTAATACTTCTTGTTGCTGTTCATCGCTCAGGTAACTCTTTCTGCCTTTATAATTTAAGCGCAATCCGCAAATTCCATATTCCTTATAAGCTTGCTTCCAGCTTGTTATTGAACCAACAGAGACATCTAAAATTGTTTGAATTTCCTCATACTTGTAGCCTTGATAAACCAGTTTCACTGCCAAAGCTTTTCTCACCTCACGGGCATCCGGGCGATTATCTATAAATTCTTGTAGTTCTGCGTTAGCGAAGCTCACCGAAGGTATCGCAGGTTGTAGATGCTGCTCTATCATTGTTCGCTCTTAGACAGATATCTCTCTCCGTATTATCTCGTACACTTTTTCAGAAATCAAATATGATTCCTATATTTGCCAATTAACATTATTACCTTCCATCTCTACTGTGTAACTAGTAGCTCCTGGAACTGCACGCCAAGAAATTGATGGTCGGGTAGTCAAGATTCTACCGCCACTAATGTAAGGACTAATTAATCTTGGTCTTGGTACAGAGTTATCATCATTTGGCCCTTTAAGTGTAGTGGGACAGTTCTGCGGTTTAAGATTTGTACATCGATACTTATCTGCCTCAGTGACTTGTGATGGCGCACATTTGTTGGCAGCGTCAGAAAAATTGTTTTGATTAATGTATAAAATTTTTCGATTTAAATAGCAAACGACTGTAACTGTGGCTCCATTCTTTGGGTGAATCTGATCTCCCGGACACAGCGGACTACCTGCTGGCAAGTAGCGATCGCCTGAACTAATCACCTTACCATCAACATTCTTGCACTGACGCAAGGCTATTAGTTGAGATTGCCCCCATACACTACTAGAACTTGAGACAACTAGTGTTGATATTGATGCGAGTGCTACAATTTGAACTGTGAATATTTTTTTGACTATTGCACTTGTCGAATTTTGGAAAGTAAGCATCAAGATTTTTGTACAGCTATTTGCTAGTGAGTAGCATACAGCAAACAGGAAATCAAAAAAAGGCTTAGGGCGAAGATGGCGTCACAAACTCTCCCAATAAACGCTTTAATATTTGCAATCTCCACTGCTGAACTTCTAACTGATTAGACTCAGCAATCAAACATATCTCCCAAGTCAGCCTGGCATCATTAATTTCACCTAATGCTTCTTGCGCTTGCGCTAATAAACAGTAAGCATCTGTCCTGGCATCCAGTTTTGTTGATTTCTCCAAATCAGCCTTAGCCTCGGCATAACGCTTTAACTCTAATTTTGCCCAACCTAAGTTTTTGTATAAAGTAGACTTAAATTTAATATTTTCAGTTTTTTGTAAACCTGATTTAGCTAAAGCAATTGCTACATCATATTTGCCATCTAAAATCTTCAATCTTGATAAATTATTAATGGCTGGTATTGCTTCTTTACTCATTTCAATGGCTAATTTATACTGTTTTTCTGCCAAATCATACATTCGTCTATCATCATAGAAAAGTGCTAGCCCAAAACGCGATTCCCAATTGTCAGGCTTTAATTTAAAGGAATTTTCATAATTCTTAATTGCACAGTTATCTTGGTTTAATTGCTGGCAAATAAAAGCTAAATTACTATAAGCATCTGCATCCCGGTTATTGTATTTAATTGCTAATTCATAATATTTTTTAGCTAACTCAAGGTCTTTGGTGCTACGGACAGCTTTATCAAAGTAAAAACTTGATATAGTCCGATTACTCTGAGAACGAATTTTTATAGCCCAGTAAAAAAAATCTTGTGCTCCCTGAGAATTATTTGCTGCTTCTAACTTTTGTCCTTGAGTTACTAAATAGTTAGCTGCTAGAGGTCTAGATAGAAAGATACCCCCAATAAATCCCAATACCATCAATGTATATTTGCTATATTGAAAAACTTTAGAATTAGCTAATCTATAATTTTTAATTTGCTGAGGTAGTTTTTCTAACCTCTGCAAGATTACTCGCGTAGTTTGCGGACGCTGCCCTGGTAAAGGAGCCATTAATTCATCAAGAAAATCAGCGAAGGGCTTGTCAATCTGCGGTGTTTGCTCTCTCCAAATTAGATTCCCTGTCTTTTTATCTGTTGGAAGATCCATCAATTGAATACCAGTAACTAGTTGCACAAAAGTCCGACCCAGAGCATAGAAGTCTGATTGAGGTACTGCTTGACCATTTACTTGTTCAAATGGAGAGTAACGAGGTGTACTGACAGATGTAATTTCGTATCGTCCTCCCCTACCTGTGCTAGATCCCCCACTTCCACTGACTTTTGCCAAGTAGGTATCAGTCACTCGCCGTGCTACACCAAAATCAATTAATGCAAGTTGTCCACTTGACTGAAGAATTATATTAGAAGGTTTAATATCTCTATGAAAAATTTCTGTCCGGTGTACTTCATCAAGGATTTCAACTAACTGTCGAAGCCATTGTAATGCTACGGTTTGTGAAATTCGCCCATTAGACTCTAACCATTGTTCTAAGTTTTCTCCTTCAAATTTATCCATGATTAAACAATACAATGTTAGAGAGCTATTGTTCGGAATAAAAGTGAAAAAGTCATCTATAGTACTTTTAGGAATGCATGGGTGTTCAATAAGCCGTAAGGTGAGGGATTCCCGCTCAATGAGATCAACTAACTTAGGTGTGTTCCATTTTAAAACTTTCATGACTCGCCGCTTAGAACCAGGATTCCATTGAGTACCGGCATCGTCCACTTCAAAAACTTCCATATAGCTAAATGGGTTTTCGGTAAGCTCCCTTAATGGCTTAACTAGACAAATGCGGTCGTTAATTAGCAATGAAGTCCCACAGAAGAGACAGTGATTAACGTCATCAGGATTTTGACGTTGTTTGCAAAGAGGGTTAATACAGTAACCCATATTTTAGTATATGTAACATAATTTTATGTATAATATAATATACAGTAATTTCCTCAAACTACCCCTTCGTGTCGTAAAAGATGGAACAATATGTAAATTGAGAATTTTAGGCAGCCTCATTTAAACATCAATGTATACTATAATTCATTACAACCCTGCATTCCTTAGAAAATAAAGTAACAAATATTACATTGATATTCTAATAATCGTTAGAAGACTCACTGTTTAGCTGAAAATTCAGTAACCCAATTTCAGTAAAGAACCTTAACTGTAAGTGCTAATCTTCCTGTTTTCTCTTGCCGTACTCCATCCAAGATGTGTCTATGAAAGTAATTCTTATTGTAAGTAATCAGCATTAGAAATTTTTATGGTACTTTTTTGAAAAAAATCAACTATAAAATGAAAAATCAAATATGATTGATACAATGCAATCTGCTCTTAAAACTAAGCCTAATCTATAAAAATGCCCGAAATGGGCATTTACTGTGTAAAAATGACTAACAGGGTTACAGTTTTTAGTACTGAATCGCAATTCCAGGCTCCTACTCACTCCTCCCTTAACCAAACAGGACAGGAGTCACCAAAAGTAATTTTTACGGTAAAAGTTACTTTTGAACTAGCCCTAGCTGTAGTAAATAAGTTAGTATTTGCCAAAAAAGGTAGATATCTATCCGAGGCTGAAATCCTTGTTATGAAGGGAGCGTGGGATGACAATGATTATGAAGAAATAGCAAGTAACTCATCTTACAGTCCTAACTACTTGAAAGGTGGCATAGCCAGTCGATTGTGGAATATGCTTTCTGAAACGATTGGAAATGGCGAACGGGTTGGCAAAAAGAATCTGCGTGATTTTTTGGAACAAGTTACTGAAGAATATTATGCTCAATCTGCGTCAAAAGAGGAGCATAACTTCCCTGCCAAGGATTTAATACAAGTTCTGGGAGGACAACTTCCTGATGTGTCTAGTTTTTACGGACGAGTAAAGGAACTAACTCTTTTAAAAGAATTAATAGCTAAACAGCGATGTATATCCTTGGTAGGAGTAGCAGGAATCGGTAAAACTGCATTAGCAGCAAAACTTATAGCGGAAATTAGTGCAGAATCTCAACCTAGATTTGATTATTTGATTTGGAAATCAGTTGCTCATGCACCACTACTTCAGGATTTAGTAACCGAACTGTTAGATATAATTGAGCCTTTAGAAACACCCTCAAGCTCACCTAAGTATACTCAAGCAATGATTACAATGTTGCTGAAGCAGATGCAATCACGCCGTTGCTTGGTTGTGCTAGATGAATCTGAAGCGTTATTTCAGACAAAAAATTTAGAGCAACGACTAGATTACAGACTATTTTTTCGCCGTTTAGTAGAAGAACAGCATCAAAGCTGTTTGCTCTTGACTAATCGAATTCTGCTTGATGAACTGAATGATCTGATAGTAGCTAAGCGACCTCTTCGATTTTTTAGAATTGAAGGTCTAGATGAAGATGCGGCAATGCGGTTTTTGTCTGAAAAAGGATTGACTGACACAGAAAAGTGCCATCAATTAATTCAAACTTATCGTGGTAATCCTTCGGAACTAGAGGCAGTAATTGAGAGAATTAATCACTTTTTTTCTGGCAGTACACAAGTATTTTTTCAAAACCCAACAACTCTTGTCAGTAGTAAATTTGAAGCAATGCTTAATCATGTTTTTGGTCACGTATTGACAGAAATTGAGCGAAAAATTCTGATTTACACAGCAGAGGAGATAGTTTCAACTACAGAATTTATTAGCTTTGCCAAGTTATTAAGTGATATCAGGCAGAGACAGAAAGCGTCTGTGTCAACTTTAGAGTTGATTAAAGCACTAGAAAATCTGGAAAAACAATCATTGATTGAAAGCAGTAAAAATCCAGTTACTAAAGAAATTAGTTTTACTCTCCAGCCAGTAATTAAAAAGTATATCTTAACCGATCCACAAGGATTGGTGCGTGTATCCGATGCTTTGCCAAATTTAGCGGTCGCATCTTAAACAAAAGCTTTTCATACATATTGCAGGGTAATCTAGCCTACACAGAGGTGCTACCAACCCTCGATTACCCAAAAAAAATCTTTAACAAACGTGGAGGTCAAAAGCAAAAATCAAAACAACGTTAAACACAGAGAGCATTGTAAGATCAGAGCAGACAAAAGATGGAGGTAAATATACAGCAGTACAAAATTTAAAGGACAAAACGTACTAAGGAGTAACGCTTTGTCCAAGGAGCAAAAAACTAAATAACTCCAGAGCGGGGTTATCTCACAAAAACCAAAGCGGTGGTAGTTAAAGTTTGGCGACTTGATTCCACTAACTGGTCAAAAGAGATTAAGTCCACGCTGCTTCTTGTATTATACGAGAAGCCGCACAAACACACCAGTTTTGTGTGGCAATTTTTGCTGTCGAAATTCAGAAGTTTCTGTAAAGTTAAATTTGGTCAAGAAAGATTCCGAATTTTGTAGCTAAAAGCAGTAGCAGCGCGAATAACAGTTACCAGTCAGAGTCTTTGATAACTGTTGACTGATAACTGATGCAACCCCCTCTGAAGCTTGTCAACCAAGTTATCAGGGAAAAATATCGTGAAAAATGACATAAGGCCAATACAACAGGGTGTCCGGGTTAAGGCTACATCAAAAATTTTTTCAAACACCTCTTTTAGTGATAATGGCAGGAGAGAAATATGCTGACACTAGATAGAGAAGAAAGCTTAGGAGCACTTCATTACGATGATCTCAACAGCAGTATCAAAGACACCTTCGCTGCTCTTGACCGATTTGAGTTGCAAGCAGTAGAGCAGATTCGCGTCATGCATGACGAGCGGATGTACAGAATCGCTGGGTACAAAAACTTCTCAGAATATTGCCAAGGCGAATTGCATGTATATGGTGGGTATCGGCGTATAAATCAACTCTTAGGAGCATCAAAAGTTATTGTTGCAGCAGGGGAGTTGGGGTCAGAGATTAAAAATGAGCGCCAAGCCCGTCCTCTTTTGAGGTTAGCCAAAGAACCAGAAAAACTTATTGCTGCGATAAGACTGGCTTTAGAATCAAACCCAGAGCCTAGCGAATCAGATTTCGCAGCTGCGGCTAATATTGTTGCTCCAATGCCAAGAGTAAGAAAGCCATTCCATCAGGAACCATTGGTTCCCAAAAATCAGGAACCATTGGTTCCCAAAAATATCATCACAATTTCCTCACCATCACATCCCCGTTATGGAGAATCAGGAGTAATTGAGGCTTCGGCTCCGAATAATTCGCAGCAGATTGTAACTTTCGCTGATGGTGAAAGGCTGCTGGTAAACAACACTGATTTGGATGTCGCAATTGTGTCACCAGAGCGTAGATATCCAAAAGTTTATGCCGAAGCTCTAGCGGCACTCAAAGAGCAACACAAACTTGAGTTAGAGCGACTCTCTCAGGAATTGAGAATTGGGCTACAAGCAGAAGTTCAGGCTAGAGCCGAAGCCCAAGTAAGTGAGCAAATCCAATCTCTGCAAAATCTCTACAAGGAGCAAAAAGAGCAAAACATACAGTTGCAGCAGCGTTTAGATGAGATGGAGGGGTTACGGAAACTGGAGACTGAGAATCAGCAACTCCACCAACGTATCCAGGAATTAGAACACGCACTAATTGAACGTCCTTCTCAACAATGGGGAAATACTATGACGCAACAGGCTACCAAAGTTTTGAACAAGCAAGTCAAAGAAGCGTTAGAAAAAACCATTGATTTGCGAACTCTTGCTCTTGAACCACCCAAAGATAATGCCCAAGAATGTCTGCGCCTCATGGGTATGGCTTTGAAAAACCTAAGTCTTGCCATGAACAATACCCAAGCTCTCGAGGCGGCAGCGATAATTCTGGGGAGTGAACCCACTAAAGAAGCGCTAGCAATAAGGACGGAGCAATTACAACTATTACCCCAGGCGGTTAGGGAAATTAGGCAAGTACTTGCTCGTCTTGAGTTTACATGGCAGGAGTTTTGGGCTGTGGCTGAAAAATACGAGGTGATAAAAGCAGACTACTGGGCCGAACTTACCACCCAGGAGACTGATTTAATCACAAAAGCCCGAAAAAACAGCTTAACTGTTATCAGTTAACAGTTAACAGTTAACAGTTAAGCTGATCTTCATTCATTTTTCCAGCTTGATTCGCTGTAAGGACAACCCGTAGGGTTCAGATCCTGCGGTACAGAGGGAGCTTTTATGAAGAAGGCTTGGGGGTCTTGGGGGAAAGGTAAAAACCTCGCCCGAAGTCAAGCGAAATAATCCAAATTTTATGGGGAAGGTAAAAACCTCGCCCCTCTTGTGGCGCGACAATCATCATCCCTTTCCCCTTTAACATGAGTCCCTTTTATGCAACTTAAATGAATGCTCCGTCCTTATCGCTGATCCCGCATTTCTCACAAGTTTGAAATGCAGAGGGGCGGAGGGGAAAGAACAAGGCATATTGAACTCTCCTCTGCTCCTCTGCTCCCCTGCTCCCTTGCACAAACACAGGCTTTGAGCATTGGTGAGAAATCCGGGTGATGACTGATGACTGATAACTGATGACTGATGAATGCGGCATAGGTGCAATGTCGCTCAGATTGTGATGGAAAATATTGGTATTGAATGTGAATACAAATAAAAATGCTTTTAAGTGTGGCAACTTTGAGCCAAACGAGCCTAAACCAGATTGCAAGGTATCAATTGAGCAGATATTAAACCCTATTGTTTACCCAAACAATCTCTTGGCTACCGAGTACCATGAGTTATATGTTGGTAGTGCCATTCATCCCGCGTTGATTTCACGCAGCTTCTTCCACATCGAAGGAGAATCAATTTACGACTACCTGTTCATCTCCGACAAAATCCCTCGCAAAAATGCCGGTCGAGTCACAGATGCATACGTTAAGAAGTATGACCATCTCTTACTAGGGGGGATATGGATTCAATCTCTTGACCCGTTGAATAATTGGCTCCCAATGGAATGGGGGCGGATTAAGCCCAACTTCCCGCGCATTGATTGGGAAAAAGGGAAGCCTGTTAAATACGAGTCACCTCCCAAAACCCCCAACCGCGTTACCTACTTTGATGTTGCTAACCCCATTTGGGAAAAGATTGCAAAACGCTATTTAATCAAGCGCTATCATTCACTTTTAGCGCTGCGCCTGTTGGATAAGCTTAATCCGCTAATATTTTGGGAGTGGGTAAAGCAGCATCCAGAGATTCCCATTATCTTATGCGAGGGTGAGAAGAAAGCCGCTTGCTTGCTCTCTTTGGGGTTTGTTGCGATCGCACTCCCTGGAATTTGGAATGGGCGCGTGGGCCAACAAGATTTTGATGAACGGTTGCATCCTGACTTAGTACCGATGGCTCAGGCAGGACGCAAGTTCATAATTCTTTTTGACCACGAAACTTCTTCTAAAACCAGATGGTCGGTGTTTCAAGCCACTGTTCGCACTGCAAAAGCAATCGAATCGGCTGGTTGCTTATGTGAAGTTGCATTACTGCCGGGGCCAGAAAAAGGTGTTGATGATTTTGTAGTTGGTCGCGGTGTTGATGCCAATGCCCTGCTGACTGCAATTATAGACGATGCCAAATCACTTGCCGATTACCAGCGCTCGTATCGGGCTAAGAAATGGGGACTAAGTAAATATAAACCAGATGTCACAGTCAATATTAAATATTTGACCCAAGCACTCTGCATTCCGGATCTGGAGGAAAAATGTTCATCTGTCCCGCCACTTTATGATATCGCAGAAGAAAAATTGTTTACCCCCTCGATTAGAGGAGCAGAGGTGCAGAGGTGCAGAGGTGCAGAGGTGCAGGGGAGTAGGGGAGTAGTGGAGCAGGGGAGTAGGGGAGCAGAGGAGAATTTTTGTATAAATTCTTTCCCCTCTGCCCCCCTGCACCCCTGCCCCCCTGCCCCGAAAAAATCCTTCCGTTTTCCAGAAAAAGGACTCGTGGTTTTGTGGAGCGACATGGGCACTGGTAAAACTGAACTTATGCGCTGGTGGCGTGACCAAAACCCCGACGCGCGGTTCCTCAACAATGGGCATCGCGTAAATTTGCTGAAAAATCTTGGCCTTCGCTTGCGGACGGCGATGTATTCAGACTTGGGTTACACAGGTTTAGCCCAGGCTCAAGCCCTTAGTATTACTATTGACAGCCTGCATAAGCTGAATACTCAGTCTCTCACCTACGGCTGCATATTTATAGATGAAGCCTGCCAATACCTCACTCACCTACTACACAGTAATACTTGCAAACAACACCGTGCAGCAATACTTGAAGTACTGGAATATATAGTATACAGCGCGCCACTGGTCGTCATCGCTGATGCACACATGGATGATTTAACGGTAGACTTCTTTCTTGCAATGCGACCAAAAGGTGAAGTACCTTACATCATTAAAAACGAGTGGCGAAACGCTTCGCGCACAATTTATTGGTACGAGGGGGATGTGCGATTCGTTGCTTAGTGAATCACGGTAGTCAGTCCGCACATAACTAAGCCAGCCCGACAGCAGATTACTGTCACTAAAGGCTGAACTCTCGGTCAGATGCAAGTGTAAGCCTTGCCATTCAGACTCAGAATTGACTCCTTATCTGCCCACACCGAACAAGCTCGGTTCTTGTAGAGTGAAGCTGGGAACAGGGCGCAATCAGACGACCGTTGCGGGTTGACACTGGCGCTAATAGGGAGTTCCTATGATGAAACAGAGCCTCAAAAAGTGACCCATCGTAGAGCAGGGCGCAACACTAAAATCCCTGACTTCGTTGGAGCCAATTCCCGCCGTAATATCGCCAATAACGGCAAGAGTCTAGGGAATCCAACGGTCAAATTGGCTACATCTAACGGAACAATCAATCTCTCCGAGGGAACGAATAAAAACGATTTGTGAGTCCTGGGGCTTTCGTTCCCCAAGTAGGCTAGACGAGAAGCGGAACTCTCACAATTCGGGTAGGACAGACCGTAATTGGTCTGAGGTGTTCAGAAAATACAAACTCTAGAAGAGAAAATGATTAGACACAGTAGACATACTAGTGAATCTTGGAAAGCCTTACCGTGGAAGAAATTCCGCCGAAATCTTTTCCGCCTTCAAAAGCGCGTATTTAAAGCGGTTCAAGTTGGAGACAAACGGAAAGCTAGGTTTCTCCAAAAGCTTATTTTTAAATCCACCTCGGCTCGATTTCTTGCAATTAGACTTGTATCTCAGCTAAACGCTGGTAAAAAAACGGCGGGTATTGATGGTAAGAAATCCCTGTCATTTGAGGAACGCTTCAACCTTGAAGAATTACTGAAAATGAATAGTGGAAATTGGAAGCATCAAGGACTAAGGGAAATCCCCATCCCCAAAAAGGACGGGACTACCAGAATGCTTAAAATACCAACCATAGCGGATAGAGCTTGGCAATGCCTTGCAAAATATGCACTAGAACCAGCACACGAAGCCACTTTCCACGCCAGGAGCTACGGGTTCAGAACAGGGCGCTCTGCTCACGATGCACAACGGTACATCTACAATAACCTACGCTCTTCCTGCAATGGAACAGAGAAACGAGTTATAGAACTCGATATCGAAAAATGCTTCGATAGGATTAACCACTCAGCAATAATGGACGAACTCATCGCCCCCAAAGGCTTAAAACTCGGAATATACCGATGCCTCAAGGCAGGAGTAAACCCAGAATTCCCCGAACAGGGTACACCTCAAGGGGGAGTAGTCAGCCCACTATTAGCAAACATCGCACTCAACGGGGTTGAAAGTATCCACAGATACAGAGCCAACGGGCAAATCAACGAGCCATCAATCCGATACGCGGATGACATGGTTATTATACTCCGACCCGAAGATAATGCGATAGAGATACTTGAGAAAATCAGCGAGTTCCTCCGCAAACGCGGAATGAATGTAAGCCAAAAGAAAACCAAAGTTACCGCCGCGACAGATGGGTTTGATTTCCTCGGCTGGCACTTTAAAGTCCAGAAAAACGGAAAGTTTAGAAGCATTCCCTCAGTGGACAACTTCAAAGCATTCCGTAAGAAAGTAAAACACATCGTCAACAACTCGAATTATGGTGCTACCACAAAGGCTGAGAAATTAGCCCCGGTAGTAAGAGGTTGGAGAAATTACCATAAGTTCTGCAAGATGGACGGGTCTAGAAACTCGTTATACCACATCAAAAAAAGAGCTTATACGGTATTCAACAAGGAAGCCAAGAAAAATCGCTACGCTAGCAAGAAATTACTAGACAAAGCATTCCCAGCAGTTTCCTACTCCGAAAGTAGCCACGTCATGGTTAAAGGAACAAAATCCCCCTATGACGGAGATACAGCCTACTGGAGCGAACGCAAAAGTAAGCTCTATGACGGCGAAACTTCTTTTGCTCTTAAGAAGCAAAACCATAGATGTGCCTCTTGCGGCTTAAAGTTCATCGATGAGGAACGGATTCATCTGCATCACATCGACGAAAATCACGCCAACTGGAAGAAAAATAATCTGGAAGCAATTCACGAGAGTTGCCACGATTACAAGCACATGAGCAAAAGCGAAAGCTGAGAACATCGGGAGCCGTGTACACGGAAACGGGTACGCACGGATCTAACTGAGAGGTGCGGGGAATAATATCCCCCATCGACTCAACCAATTCTAGCGCCCTAGTTGCCCAGATTTCGGCAGCACTGATGCTTGGGCAAAAAATCATGGTTGCCAGCGACAGTAAGCGTTTCATCAAAAAACTCGACAAGTCTTTTACTATTAAGTACGAAAAGGTAGGGGTGCATGTTAAAGGGGAAGGGGAAAAGGAAGAATTAACAGATTCCTCCACGCTTTCCCCCTTACCCCTTACCCCTTGCCCAGCCCGTAGGGCTTCATGGCGCATTTGGTCTATTCATTCAGACAATTCTGGAAGTGATGAGAATGTCGCTTTCATCAAAGATATCACCAACGCCGTCAAAAACTTCGATGCTTTGTTCACCTCTCCCAGTCTCGGTACTGGTGTCGATATTTCGGAGTATCATTTTGATAGCGTGTTTGGTGTCTTTCACGGCGTTTCCCAAACCGCTACCGAATGTGCCCAGCAACTGTACCGCTATCGTCCAAAAGTGCCGTTTCATATTTGGGTGGCCCCGCGTCCTCCCTTTGGTTACAAAGATACCAATGCTACCAAGATTAAAGAACGCTTGCTCCAAACCAATGAAATGACCGCTTTTTTGTTGCGGATTGACCGTCAAACAGGCAAGCGGGGCGCAGAGAAAGATTGGGCGCTTGAGGCTTATTGCCAAATTCTTGGCAACCGCCACTATTCTCTCAATAATCTGCGTGATGATTTGCGATCGCTTCTCACAGAAATGGGCAATACATTTATATATGTGGGCAGTGATTCAGATCCTCAATCTCTTGAAAGTCTAAAAGCAGCAGCACAAGCTTTGGATAGTGCCCACAATTCGGCTGTTGCCAAGGCTAAGAATATTACTTTGAGCGAGTACCGTGCCCGTCAGAGTAAAGATTACCTTGACCCTAATGAAATTTTTGAATGTGAAAAATTCCGCATTTCTGATTCTTACGGCATCGAAGTAACCGAATCACTCGTAGAAATGGATAAAGGTGGTCGATTAATTAGAGCGATCGCTGGACTTGAGGCCATTTTAGCCCCACCCGAAGAATCGTTTACTGACCCCAAAACTGGGCAAAGTTATCCTACCCCACCAACAATTGTCACCCAAAAAGACCGCACCGAACGCGACAATCTACCTTTATGCATTGACTGGGGTAATTACTCGGCACGGTGGCTGGCTAGATTTAACCTGGGACTGCATCAGATTCTTAAACGTTTAGTAAGGGGTGATGAAGTTACTGCCTCGGATACTCAATTAGTTAATATGACAGCGATCGCTATACATTGTGCTGCTCACGTCAAAGCAATTCTTGGGTTTACTATTCCCAGTGACTGTAAACCTATTTGGTTGCTGGCCACAATGCTAGAGCAGCTGGGGCTAAAACTGACTTTCCGCAAGCAAGGTAAACGGGGGCAACAGGTGAAACTTTTTTCTTTATCTAAAGAGGAATTAGAATTTGCAATGCATGTAATTGCTCATCGCGTGGAAAAGCGTAATCAAAAAGAAAATCGAACCTATTATGCTGCTCAAACCCCTGCTGCGTATAGTGTAAACCCCAATCAGCAGCCCGTATCCACACCCCCCCTTGATGCTATAGGGAACTCCCATTGCCAAGGGGAGGATACTACCGAATTTGAGTCGCCTCCGACCGATCGCATTACGCTACTCCACTGCGTAGAAATACTTCGCTCTGGCATTTCTCGTGGAGTGGACGCAATTAAAGGCATTCTCAAGCGATGGCAGAGTGATTTGCGCTGGGAGACAGTACTGGAACTTGAAGTGATCGCGGCAAATGAACTGCGACTTGTGGAATCTCAAGTTCCTGAATTTTATGAATGGCTCTTGGAAGAAGTGTTGCCTATGGAGGGGGCTGGCTAGGGAAAAATCCCTTTGGCATTTGAAAGCAGTTTTTCTGCTTAGTTTCCAGTAGCAATCGATGCCACTGGTTCTTATTTGTGCTGCATTCTCACTGGTTAAAATCTTAGAGTTTGTGTAAATGTCAAAGATCCATCAAGTTCAAAGCGCTACTGTCATTCGGTCTAGCCTTGAGATAGCGATCGGTGATGGCTAAATTGGCATGACCCAAAGTTTCTTTCACCAGCACTGGATTAGTCCCGCGTTCAATGGCGTGAGAACCGTGGGCATGACGTAACCAGTGAGCAGAAACCAGTTCGCTTAATCCAGCTTCTTGTGCAATTGCTTTGACAATCGGGTGCAAGTTTTGACGGTCGAGATGTCCCCCTTTTTGACTTCGGAAAACTGCGTCTTTTGGTAAAGCTTGACCTTTGAACTCCATTAGTTCCGCCCACAGCTTCGGCTTAATGAGAATTGTGCGATTTTTGCTGCCCTTGGCTTTACGAACATACACCTGACCACTGTCGCCACGGGGTGTCAAATCTCCCCAAGTCAGATCACAGATTTCACTTGCCCGTAACCCTGCCTGATACAGGAGTTTGATAATTAACAAATTACGTAGGGCTGTGTACTGTCGCTTAGGAGTTTTCGCATCAGCTAAATGCTTACTTGCTGCCCGTACCAACAATTTAATATCAGCTTCATCGAGATAGCGTTCGTTGATTACATCCGGCAGTTCACCGAGTTTTAGCGCCATACCCACATTAAAAGGGAGATATCCAATTTTATGAGCGAAACTAATCAAGCTTTTAGCTGCGGCAATGTATATCCGCTTTGTACTTTGGGCATTGCCCCTAAAGTCAGCGGCGTATTCTACCAAGTCTTCATAAGTCACTTTTTTGAGGGGTTTGTCCAAAAATTCCAGAAATCGCCTAATGTAGCGTCGGTAAGAGATGATAGATGACTCTGCTTTTCCCTCCAACCACAGCGCAATCAACTTCGCCTCCGCCTGTGCCACTGGCAAGGAAGCGATCGCCTTTCTATGCGCTGTTATGTGGACAAGAGAGAGGGTCATTTTTATTACTCCCTTAAAAATCAGACACAATCACAGTTTCGTCTGGTTTTATAGTGTCTGATTTTTATTGTCCTTTAAAATGGGCGTTTCAACTCCCCCTCAAGCGACTGAAAATTTCTCGATTTTTGCGTATAGTACACCTCTAATACTGAGGAGCGTGACAAACACAATACTGTTATGCAATTGTTCAGCAGGGTATTTATTTTGAAAAGCCTAAAAGTAGGTGAAAAAAATAAACTAAAAATGACTTTATAGTTAATAAATGATATAAAAGGTCAAAGAGCGGACTCCAAAGTTTATTTACGCCGCAGTGTACTGCTTTTTAAGCGCTATCACGCCATAAAACTATAGAGTCATTTTTAGTTTATTTTTTGATAGTGGTTTGATTGCTTTGCTTTGTGTTTAAGACACTTTTTTTATAGAACCGCAAACGGGAGCTAGAGAAGTAGTTTCTCAAGAAGTGCCTTGGCACTTACCAGTAATGAAATGCCCCGCCGTCGATTACGAGGCAGCAGGAAAAGGTACAAACCGAGTGGAATTGTGGGCGAAAGCACAGCTAGTAGTTCGCCAACCCAAAATTGCTGGGTGGAGGTCGGCGCTTGTGCAGGGGAGCAGAGGAGAGATTTATACAAGTTCTTTCCCCCCTGCCCCTCCGCACCTCTGCCCGCCACCACGCAAAATTCCCTTGGCAGACTACTAGCTACTTCTTTTCTCACTCTTGATTGAGAGCAACAACCGCAAGCGGGGTGAAATTGTTAAGTTGAACATTTCTAAATTGCAATCGTCGGTTGCAAAAAAGCGCTTTCCAACCGCTGCTGTAATCGCGTATATCGCAGTTGGCCGTCAGTAGAACGCAAAGCCTTGGATATCGCTTTCTTGGAACCAACGACAATCGCTAACTGCTTGGCACAAGTTAATGCTGTGTAAAACTGTTTACGAGACAACATCATATAAGGCTGCGTATAGATTGGCAGAATTACTACCGGATATTCTGAACCGTGGCTTTGATGAATGGTGAGGCTCCAGGCGAGGGCAATTTGATTTAAGTCTGCTCTGGTCCTAACGACAGTATGCTTACGATACTGTACAGTAACTTCCATCTCTTGAAGATCAATGGTCTTGATAATTCCGAAGTCGCCATTAAAAATTTCGTGATTATAATCATTAGTCAGTTGAATGATCCGATCGCCTTCTCGTAATAAATTCCCGCCACTGGTAATCTCTACTTTGTCGGGACTGGGCGGATTAATCAACTGCTGCAATACGGTATTGAGGTTACGAGTCCCAAGCAAACCCCGCGACATGGGGCAAAGCACTTGCACGTCAGTAGCCGGATTGTAACCCAGGCGGGGAATCAAGTCTGTAATGATTTCGGATATTGCTTTAACACCATGTTTGGGGTGATGACCGCCGCCGTGCCACAGACACTCAGACACGGGATTATCGGAAATCGGTTCAATAGTGGGAAACTGGCTTCGGTTAATTTGGTGAGCAGCGGTGATAATTGCGCTCTGTTGGGCTTGCCTAAATACCTTGGTCAACCGCACCACCGGAACGTGACCAGAATTAATCAAGTCAGCAAGGATTTGACCGGGACCGACAGAGGGTAACTGGTCAATGTCACCCACTAGCAGTAGTTGGGAACCGTATTGTATCGCCTTTACCAAAGAAGATGCCAGAAACAAATCAAGCATACTAGCTTCTAGCGCGACAATTGCGGTATGGGGTAAAGGGTTTTGATTATCGCGTAAGAAGCCCATTGTCTTTGGGTCAAATTCCAACAAGCAGGGTATCGTCTTGGCTTCGAGTTGTGTGATTTCACTCAGGCGTTGAGCAGCGCGTCCAGTTGGCGCAGCTAAGGCGATAGATTTGCCCATTGCTTTCCACAGAGAGACTATGGTCTGGGTGGTGAAAGTTTTACCGCAACCGGGGCCACCAGTAAGAATCATTACCCTTGAATATGCAGCCATTTCTACCGCTAGCCGTTGCTGTGGTGAAAGTTTGATTTTATGACTCTTGGTGAAGCGCTCAATCCAGGCGCGAACACGAGGCATATCTTGTGCAACTGGTTGGCAAAATCTAGATTGTATTAATTGAGCAAGGTTCTGTTCGGTGTGAAAGTACGTTGGTAGATAACATAGCAGCGTTTGGTCTTTGCTTTTCTCGCGGATTAAGTCATCCTTTCGTGCCATATCTTTGATAATATCAGCGAGCGCATTTTCTTCGGGTGTGTGATCTGCTGTAGTCAGCAGTTTGATCACATTCTCAATGAGTTTTGGCTGGGGTAAATAGCAATGCCCATCGGCAGCAGCTTCGTTCAAAACATGAATTAAACCAGCACGGTAACGGAACTGACTATCAGGCGCAACTCCTAAATTAAAGGCAATTTTATCAGTTCTCAGAAAACCAATACCGTAGATGTCAGCAGCTAACTGGTAGGGATTGCTGGTGAGAGTAGCGAGTGCTTCATCCTTGTACTGCCTGTAAATTTTGACTGCATCAGTAGTAGAAATGCCATGACTTTGGAGAAATAGCATTAAATAGATGTAACAGATGTAAGAAAATAAAATAAAAATAAGTTGATAGCTAAATAAAGATATTTTGAACTCAAGCAAAGACTTCATATTTGGGTTATGCCATCGGCGACGGCGACCCGGACGCGAACAATCCCACAAACTATCGAGTTTGCCCCAGTACCAGCGATGAATTGTGTCGCGTACAGTCTGTGGATGCCATTTTAAGTATTGTGCGATCTTTAGCACTGTCCATCCAGCGGCTGATAATCGTAGTACAGTGGCACGACTTTGAGTTCTTGGTGGTATACCTTTTGCTTGAGTGAGTGCTAGTAGGGCTTGATCTTCTATTGGTGACAGGTCAACTTTTAAAGGCGCTGGCATCTTGGTCAGGGGTAAAAATATTTACGACTAAAAGAGATTATCCCAACTTGATGTGCCATTTTACTTTATCAAGAAAGGCACTTATGCAGGAGGCTCAGTTGGAATAATGTTTTCTGCCTTCTGCCCGTGATAATCATCGAACTTGCGGTTTAAGACAAGAACACCAAATTTTCTTGTTTTGTGGCCCCAATTAAGTACGGTATTGAATCCCCTACAAAACATTGAACCTTCTGCCTCCTGCATAAGTGCCTTCTGAACTGGAGTAGCGGTAAAGCTAAAAATTATCAGCCATTGTTAACTAAATCGTAGTCCCAGGTATAAAATCCAATTTGCTCAGGAACTCTATGGAATCGCCCGGTACGATGACCCCGCGATAATTCATTCAAAATTTTATTCTTGATCTCTCTAATATCAGCCGCATTGAGTTCTCCATAAATTCCAGCGAACACTTCTGAAACGCTGAAAACTTTACCAGAATTCTCTTCTAAAAAAGTAGATAGGGCATCAATTAAGAATTGGCCATCATAAGCTTTGAGCATTGGTATATCTTGTTGAAGCTCCGCTCTCTTTTTCATGTTGTCAAAGCGGTTCATGCTATAAGAGAATCACGCTACCGAAAAAGCAATCGAGTACGTTCCCCCTTGGTGTTATGGGAGGAACTGCACTCGTCGAATTTTAGTTATTTAAGCAGTTGTGAATTTATCGAACAGAATTCAGGAGTCAGGAGTCAGAATTCAGTTGGGTATTCTGACCGAAAAAGCGGATAGCGCAGCGTTAGCGAGTACTCGAGCGTCTGAATAATAGGGTTTAAAACCCCCACTAAATCGTAGATTTGGTGGTGCAACAATTCAGTCGCGGGTCTGAATCCCCGACTGATAGCGAAGCGTTAGCGAGTCCGCGAGCGTCTTAATTCTGACTCCTGAATTCGTCTACAAACAGCTAACTTAGGAAACCAGAAAGAAAAACTTATTATGCTGTGGTGGATAAAAAGCGGACAGGTTAAGGAGCAGCAAGAAATTGGAAAACGCTTGGCGAAAGATACCTCAACTGTAACAAGGTGGTTGCAAAAGTATAGAGCAGGCGGGCTATATGAATTACTGGAAATGAAAAAAGCTCCAGGAGCAAAACGCAAAATTCATGACGCAGCGATCGCAGCACTGGAGGAAGAGTTAAAAACAGGAAAAGGCTTTAGTAGCTATGGTGCAATAGTTGAGTGGTTGAAACAAGAACATGGACAAGATATAGAGTATGCAACGGTTTATGCGTGGGTTCGATATCGATTAGGAGCAAAACTAAAAGTGCCTCGCCCTCAAAGCCATAAGCAAGACGAGAAATTGGTATCTGAATTTAAAAAAAACTTGGAATCATTCTTAATTGTCTAGAAGAACATCTAGCACCTGGCAAGTGTGTTCGCTACTTGTGCCAGGATGAAACGAGGGTGGGACTGAAAACTCTCACAGGAAAAGTGATTACTGCCTCTGGAGTCAAGCCTACTGTTGAGGTGAAATGGCCACGGGAAAATTTTTGGATTTATGGTGCGATTGAACCAAAGACTTGCGATCACAACATTACGAGTATCCGAAATTGAATGGCGAGTGTTTTCAACAGTTTTTGGACTGGCTATCTCAACAATTAGGTGGGGATTACGCTATTTTACAGGTTGACCAAGCACCTGCTCATACAAGTTCAGCGATTCGTTGGCAAGAGTTTATTATTCCTCTGTTTCAGCCACCTTCAGCCCCTGAACTCAATCCCATTGAAAGGCTTTGGCAGCTCCTCAAGAAACCACTCAAAAATCAGCTTTTCTCTTCTTTACAAACTTTACGCGATCGCATCCAAGAAATATTTGATCAACTTACACTTGAGCAGGTAATTTCCGTCTCTTCTTACAACTTTATCCTGGAAGCTTTATTCTATGCAGCTTCATATTAAATTGGTATTAGAAGAATTGCTGTTCAATGCCGAAGCCGTCGAAAGCCGAGAGCGATTTGAGGAAGTCTACGGGAAAAAGCTCAGCCTGAAGTTGTTCATTCGTCAGTTGGTTGGTTTGGATAGGAATGCAGCGACTGAATTTACCTTTATACCTAGCTTGTAAAATGTAGTCGATTATCAAATCAATTGTAAAAATGACAAACTAAGGATGAAGAATTATGCTGGAGTCAGTTTTGATTGCCTAAGAAAAGCAAGTTTTAGTAGCTGGCAGGACTTACAGTTTGAACAATATCACTATGAAATCACTCATCTTATTTAAAACCTTAACATTACTTAGTTTTTTCCTGCCTATACCCTTTAGTATGATTGCTAATGTTCCGGTTATAGCAAATACACTTAATACTCCCACAAATACTGAACAACCAAAGCGGTTGAAACTAACTTTATCAGGACATACTGCACCTGTGCGTGCATTAGCCCTTTCTCCTAGTGGTCAAATTCTTGCTAGTGGTAGCGATGATAAAACAATCAAACTTTGGCAGACTACTACAGGTGTATTGCTTCACACTTTAACTGGACACCGTGAGCGTATTAAATCAATAGTGATTACTCCAGATGAACAAACTTTAATTAGTACTAGTTTTGATAACACTATCAAATTTTGGAATATGCAAACAGGCTCAGAAGTTCGCACGATTTCAGAGAAAACAGGGGTGAAAGCAATGTTGCTGACCCTAGACGGACAAACTTTAATCAGTGGTAGCGGCGATAACACTATCAAATTTCGGAATCTCAAAACTCGAAAAATCGACCGGATACTCAAAGCAGAAACAACAGCGCTTGCAATTACTCCTGATGGTAAAACCCTCTTAAGTGGAGGTGAAAATGGGGGAAGAATTCGGGTTTGGAATCTGGTAACAGGTAAACAAATAGGCAGCTTGACCCCACCACTGCCCAAAAAAGAAGACCTGATAAACGGTTTGGAGAGAGCATCAGCCCCAATTACGCTTGCTGTTAGTAACGATGGAAGAATGCTTTTGTGTGGTGGACATGACGATAGCTTTCAATCTGGTGGAGTCAGAAGCACAGATGGTAAAGGTTTCAAAGCTTGGGACTTGAAAGCAGGAAAGCTAGTTCATGATTTTTCGTTGGGTACGAGTATCGATGCGTTAATTATAAGTCCCGATAGTAAGACATTTATTGCTGGTGGTTTAGGCAGAGAAATCATATTACGCGACATCAAAACAGGGAAATCAGTCATGGAGCTTACCGGACACGCAGGTGGAATTTATGGACTGGCAATAAGTAGTGATGGCAAAATTTTATATAGCGGTAGTGGTGACAAATCTGTTAAAGTTTGGGAGATAAAAGTGTAATTCGTCAGCTAAAGGCTACAAATTACAAGATTACACAATAAGAGTAGCAACGTAGATATAAATATTGGGAGATGATGTATTAGCTTTCTGGTTTTTGTTAATTATAATTTGTTTATTAATGCTTTTGAAAAAAACTTTATTAGTCGTATTTCTCTTAACTCTATCAATCCCCAACGCCCTAGCTTTTTCTGACACCGAAAGCTATTGGGCAAAACATTGTATCCAACAACTAAAAGAGCGTAAACTAATTACAGGCTACCCTGATGGTAGTTTTCGCCCAGAAACAACAGTGACACGCGCCCAAGCAGCAGTGTTAATGCTAAATGCTTTTCCTGATTCACCAGTGAAACGCACATCTGTGTCTTTTAAAGATGTACCTGCTGATTATTGGGCAAATAAAGCAATTTCTACCGCTTACCAAAAAGGATTTTTTTCTGGTTATCCTGGTGGTATTTTCCAGCCAAACCAACCAATTCCTCGTGCCCAAATCATTGGTGTTGTAGCTGGGGGGAAAAATTACAGCCCTTTACCTAACCCAATGCAGACATTACAACAATATTTTAACGATGCTGGGGAAATACCTAACTATGCCCAAAATGCGCTCGCATCAGCCACAATTAATAGTATTGTTGTCAATTATCCCAATGTCAAACAGCTAAAACCACTACAAAGCGCGACCAGAGGGGAAGTTGCGGCTTTAATGTGTCGGGCGCTAAATATTTACACGGTTCCCCCACAATATATTGCTGGAGTCGAAGTAGACAGCCAAGAAATACGTCCTTTACCAGGAAAACTTGATATTATTCCCACCTTCAACAGCAATAGTCCTGAACTGGTGACAACTGAAGGAATTTTACTATCAACTTTCCCCCCAGATGGGAAACAAGTACATGAAGCACATTTAAATTATCCCTTTGAAGGTCGATTTGACATATTTGCTCATCATATCGCCAGGGCAGAAACATCAGCCCAAAGCCGCACTGTATACCAAGGGATAATTGTACATAATCCGGGAAATGAACCTGTCACACTGCAAGTATTACAAGCAGCTAGTTACCTTACCAAAGAAGCACAGTTTATTGCTTTAGCTGATATGGTTGAAAATCCCCAAGGTACAGTTTACTCTGGCCCAGGCGATCGCACAATGAATGATGTACTGCGGGGAGTTCGGCAAGAGCTTTTTCCCCAAAAGGTGGTGATAGAACCAAAAGAAACTCAAATTCTAGCAAATTTACCAATTCCGGTAAAGGCTCCTTCTTCTAATGGTCGCACTACGATGATGCGCTTGACAAGTAGTAGTCCAGTTTATATCGCAAATTTAGCCAAAAATAGTAATATTTCACCCACCTTAGCCGAGTGGCAAGAGCTTTTGAATACAGGTAATTTAGCAGGAAAGCGTGACCCCATTCCAACACTTCTTGACCCTCCTAGAGAACCAACGGTATTTAGTCGCGTCGCGGGTGTATCCCAAGGAACGCAATGGAAAACACAGATTACCGACAATCCCAATACTTCCGACTTAACAATACCCAAACCTGGAAAGGCGTTTTCTTATCCTTTGGGAACTGTACATTTAATTACTCTTAGCACTGGACAAATTCAAAGTGCAGCAATGTTAAAACGTTATCCTGATACGGCCTACTTTGCTCACAGTAATTATGGTGTTGAGTACAATCTAACTTTGCCTCTAAGAAATATTACGAGTGAAACCCAAACTATAACTGTGTCAATACAGACTCCTGTGAAGGATGAAGGGGGAACAGATAGATTGCTGTTTTTAAAACCAGGTGTAGAACAAATATTCTTTCGGGGAACGGTGCGGGTGCGTTACATCGATGATAATGGCGTGGAAAAGACGCGCTATGTGCATTTGGTACAGCGTCGGGGACAAAGGGGCGAACCATTGGTGACACTGAAGATGTTGGCGAGTCAAAAGCGACAAGTACAGATAGACTTTTTGTATCCTCCAGATTCTACGCCACCACAGGTTTTGACGGTGAGAACGCAGAAGTGATTTAAAAGCCAGTGCATTGTGCGTTGTGCGGGTTTAAGAGCGTTGTCGCAACTGACGTAGGGCAAAAGCTTTTTCGATTGCTGAGAACAGGTAGACAATTTGTGACTTGAAGAAGATTTTGGACAGGTTTGGAAGAAGAAATTGGACAAGTTGCAAGCTGAAATACCTATAACTTCGTTAAGGCATTAAGCAAGCGATGCCTTCGGCGGCAAGCTACGCTCTTTTGGAAAAAGAAAATGGACAGAATAACAGAAATGGAAGAAGAAAATGGACATAAATCCGCTTGAATACGGCTCAATACCAACTTATTGCCTAACTTGTAGGATTTTTCACAAGCTTTGCGATCGCTTGCCGCAGTAAGTATCGCTATTACCAAAACCTTTATCTTGCATACAGGCATAGAGTTTGAGCAGTTTAGTTTTCCTTTATGCTATTTTTTTGACGTTCTTGGAAGGTAAACTTGGACATCCATTTTTGGAAGGTAAAAGTGGACAACATGTCCAAAATCTTCTTCAAGTCACACAGACTGATGTCAGGGAGTGAATATATAAAGAAGAGGATTATATTCCCAGATGATTAACCAAATTACCGCCTTAGAATCCTGACTTGAAAATCTAACCGCAGCTAATAACTTGGGTAGGGTTTTGAGATTCAAGAGTGACACGATGGCCCAGTTGCTCCAGTCGCTTGACCAGTCTTTTAGTCATTGTTTCTGGACGCTGTTGATCAAAGTAATTGACTCCTAATTCCCGATACGGCTCATGACGCTGAATGACATGGTAAGCAATGACCAAAATTGAATGAGCAACTGCCATTGTGGCCCGCTTTTTACCGCGCCTAGCAGCAATACGACGATATTGAGCAGCAAGATAAGTACGGGAGTGAGATGCAACATGGGCTGATTGCATTAAGCCAGAACGAAGGGTCTGGTTGCCTTTACGAGTTTTACCCGAAAGTCGTTTACCTGCACTTTCATAATTGCCTGGAGCCAATCCAGCCCAAGCGGACAAATGAGATGCACTGGGAAAACGACTCATGTCAACACCAATTTCCGAAACAATCATTTCTGCGGTTTGCCGTCCCACACCAGGAATGGTGTCCAGAAGTTCAACTACAGGTTTAAAAGGGTCACAGTAGCGTTGAATTTCCTCATCAAAACGAGCAATGGTTTCATCTAAACTATCAAGCTGACACAATAATTCAGCCAAAATAAATCTTTGATGAGGTCTAACTCGTCCTTCTAAGGCTTGTATAAGTTCTTCCCGTTTGCTACGCAGTCGCCCTTTGGCCAGTTCAGCCATAATTACGGGGTTAGTTTGACCAAGAACAATCGCTTCTAGAATCGCACGTCCAGATACTCCCATCACATCAGAGACTACTGCCGCTAATTTAATGTTTGCTCCTTCTAGTACCTTTTGAATTCTGTTCACTAGGTTTACTCGCTCACGAACAAAGTTTGTCCGGTGACGAGTTAGATCACGCAAGTCTCTTTGGGCAATTGGGGGTATAAAACTTGGCCGCAAAAGTCCATGTTGCAGTAATTCAGCAATCCATTGAGAATCTTTGACATCTGTCTTGCGTCCCGGTACAGCTTTGATGTGTTGGGCATTCACTAGCATCACTTCAAAGCTAGCTTCCAGAATGTTGAAGACTGGCTTCCAGTATTCTCCTGTACAATCCAAAAGCTACGTGCGTACATTCCCTAGCTAATAACCAGTCAGACAGTTTCAACAACTCCCCCGTCATTGTTGTAAATGTTTGAGTCTCTTTGTGCCATCCCCCTTGTGGAGATGGAGTAATGGCGCAGGCAACTACTGTCTTCTTGTGTACGTCTAATCCAGCACATCGAGGATGAATGACTTCCATGATTCTTCTCCCTCATTCACTTTAGACGACTGGCATGGACACCTGAGTGTCAAATTCTGACTTGCGTGCTCTCCCAGTCGGGGGCGACAGTTTGTGGTGCTTGAAGGTATCCAGGTCAGACTGTTGGGCAGGCTCTTAGCACCAAGGATCTTCGACCTCTTTACCAGTCTTAATAGCAAATGTATCTTATTTTCATGCGTGCTGGTGTACGCAGTTCATGACGACTGTTGGCGAAATATTGCTTAACATTAAAAAGCGATGTACTTTTTTGACTCGTTCTATTGCACGAAAGCCGGAGCCATTTACATACATTTCTAGACATTCACTACGAATTTCTTCTGAATAACCTTGCTGTTCGTAAGAGTTGATAAATTGACGACCACAAATCACACAGATGTGATTTTGTTTACCATATTTTCTGCCGTTCTTGCGGATATGAGTTTATCCACACCTTGGACATTGCATAGCGATCGCTTGAATTCATACTTCAATTATGCAACGCCAATTATTTAATTCAGGTTCTCAGTTGTTTCATCAACAATACATTAGATTCTTCTGATTCCTTGTGTCAAGCCTGATTCAGATGCTCTTACCCTGTTATTTTATCCTTATAATTGATTTACTTCAGTAACAACCGATTGTGACAGTTGTCTGTGCGTCAGATGGGATACATAATGCGAAAAAAGTATATTATCCAAAGATTTGCTAAAATCTGGAAAATGACTCGATTTTTGGATTCTATAACTGGGAATAAGCGATCGCTTTTGTTACTCTGTTTCTTCTTCCTGGCTTTCAATAGCGCTAACTTCAGTGTTAACGCTCAGATTGTACCCGATAATACGCTAGGGAGTGAGGAATCCCGCGTCAGCCCCATTAATTCCCAAGTTGACCTCATTGACGGGGGTGCTACTCGCGGGGCTAACCTGTTTCACAGCTTTCGCGAATTCAATATATCTGAAGGACATGCCGCTTATTTTGCTAATCCAGAGGCTGTTCAAAATATTTTCAGCCGCGTGACAGGAAATAACTCCTCGCTGTTGTTGGGAAAAATAGGGGTTCTGGGCAATGCCAATCTCTTTCTCATTAATCCCAACGGCATTATTTTTGGTGCTAACGCCAGTTTAGACATTCGAGGGTCATTTATCGCTAGTACTGCTAATAGCTTGATTTTTGCGAATGGAGAGCGTTTTAGCGTTACTAATCCTAATGCACCACCATTATTAACGATAAATATGCCTTCTGTGGCATTGCAATTTGAGGAATTAGAAGCCAAAGCAATTATTAATGCTGGACAATTAAGTACAGAGCAAAATCTGACTTTAGTAGGAGGAACAATAATTAGTACGGGTCAGATTGGAACACCTGCTGGTCAAGTTAATCTGTTAACTGTCCCAGGAAAAACTGTTGTTCAAATGAATACAACAGGGACAAATATAACTCAAGTAACTCAACCTCAAGCACCAACAGAGATATTAACCACCAATTTAGCAGAATTAGTAAATCAAGCGGGAACAAGTACTGGATTAACTGTTAATTCTGACATAAAGGTGCAAATAAATGGTTCTAATACAACTGTAGACCTTGGAGATGTAGTTATTACTCAATCATCAAATGGTTCATCAATCAGTGGTCAAGGGATAACAATTGATACCAATAACCAGATTAAACTTCAAGGAACAATAGATGCTTCGGCATTATCGTCTGATGATGGCAATTTCTTAGGCAATGGGGGTAATATCGCTCTTATAGCTAAAGATAATATTACTCTCGAACCTAGAGCAAGAATTATTTCTGATGGTTTATTGGGTGGTAATATTACACTCAAAAGTGATGCAGATATTTCAGTGAATAACGGGCGTATTAGTAGCCAAAGTTTTACCTCATTACCAGGTTTAAAGGGTGGCGATATTAATATCACAGCAAGGTCGTTGTTTCTTACTAATGAAGCACTGATAGGTACTATCACTCAAGGCGAGGGGCAGGGGGGCAATTTAACTATCACCACTTCTGAGTTAGTAGAAGTTGGGGGTTTCAGTCTTTTGTCTGCTCAGACCAGAGGGCAGGGAAATGCGGGCAACTTGACCGTTAACACTGAGCAGTTAATTATTCGAGGAGCGTCAGAGGTAAGTACGATTACTTTTGGCAAGGGCAAGGCAGGCAATATAAGTGTCACTGCTTCTGAGTCGGTCGAATTAATTGGCGACATAGTGAATGGATTTTCCAGTGTTTTGGCTACTGGGAATCAAGGAGAGGGAGATGCAGGTAACTTGAGCATTGACACTAGGCAGTTAATTGTCAGAAATGGGGCGCAAATTAGTACTACTACTTTTGGTGAACAAGGCAATGGAGGGAATTTAACTATCACCGCCTCTGAATCTGTGGAACTGGTTGGCGTTACGCCTAACAATGAATATCGTAGTGGATTGTTTGCCAACACAGAAGGAGAGGGAGATGCAGGCAACTTGATCCTTAATACTGGACGGTTACTTGTCCGAGATGGGGCACAGATTAGTGCTGATACTTTCAGTAAGGGTAAGGGAGGGAATTTAACCATTATTGCTTCTGAATTGGTAGAAGTAGTCGGTACTGATGCTGATAGTGATGCTAGTGGTTTGTTCGTTAAAACTTATGCAGAGGGAAATGCGGGCAATTTAACGATCGACACTAGGCGATTACTTGTCCAAGATGGGGCACAGATTAGTGCTGGTACTTTCGGTAACGGCAATGGAGGTATTTTAAAGGTCAAGGCTTCCGAGTCTGTGGAACTGATTGGCATTGCTCCAGATGGAGATCCTAGTGGCTTATTTACTGCTAATCAACCACGTGATAGAGAAGTGGGAGAAGTGGGAGAAGTGGGAAATGCGGGCGACTTGTTCCTTGACACCCAACGGTTGCTTATCCAAGATGGGGCAAGGGTAAGTGCTGTTACCCTTGGCAAGGGTAAAGGAGGGAGTTTAACCGTTAGTGCTTCTGAATCGATCAAACTGATTGGCATTGGTACTAATGGTTCTCCTAGTGGCTTGTTTTCTTCAACTCTAGGAGAGGGAGATGCAGGAAACTTAAACGTTGATACTGAGCAACTAATTATCCAAGATGGGGCACAAATATTTACTGGTACTCGCAACAAAGGAAATGGGGGTAATTTAACTGTTACTGCTTCTGAATCAGTGGCACTGATTGGCTTTTCTAGTGTCTTGTCTACTCAAACTGAAGGAGAGGGAGATGCAGGCAATTTGAGACTTGATACTAGACGGTTAGTTGTTCAAGATAGGGCACAGATCAGTGCTGGAACTTTGGGACTGGGAAAAGGTGGCAATTTAAGCATTACTGCTTCTGAATCAGTGGAAGTAATTGGCACTGGTGCTGATGACAGGATCAGCGGTTTTTTTTCTTCAACTCTAGGGGAGGGAGATGGGGGCAACTTGACCATTAATACTCAACAGTTGAGCGTTCGAGATGGTGCTAGAGTGTCAGCATCTACATTTAATAACGGAAAAGCAGGTAACATTAATATCACCGCCTATACCCTCAACGCTACTAACGGAGGTAAAATTAGTACGACTACTTTAGGCGACGAAGATGCGGGTAATATCAATCTCAACATTCGCGATCGCCTTTTTCTTTCTGGTTCCAACACTGGAATATTTGCTGATACAAACGTAAATTCCCAAGGTAATGGAGGTGATATATTTATTGACCCTCAAACCTTAATTATCCAAGAGGGGGCGGCTATTAGCGTTAACTCGCAAGGCAAAGGAATTGGAGGCAATATCGACATTTTTGCTGGCAACCTCAGTCTAGATAATGGTCTAATTTCTGCCCAAACTGCTAGTAATACTGGTGGGAATATCACTCTCAATCTACAAAACTTGCTCAGTCTCAGGAATGAAAGTCAAATCTCCACCACGGCGGGAACTGCCCAAGCTGGAGGCGATGGCGGAAACATCACGATTAATGCTAACTTTATCGTTGCCAACCCGTTAGAAAATAGTGATATTACTGCCAATGCTTTTACCGGCCGGGGAGGTAATATCAATATTACGACTCAGGGAATTTTTGGCTTAGAAGTTCGAGAACAACTAACTCCTTTGAGTGACATTACTGCGAGTTCTCAATTTGGTTTGGACGGTACTATTAATATCAACAACTTGGGAATTGACCCAACTAGAGGCTTAGAAAGCTTACCTGAAGCTTTAGTTACAGATCGAATTCTCCAAGGATGTCAAGTCAATCGAGGTCAAGCAAGTACAGAATTTTATCAGGTAGGGCGAGGAGGATTCCGAACTTCTCCTAATGATTGGTTGACAGAAGAGCCTTTTAGTTATGAAGGATTAATTCCTGTAGAAACTTCAGCAAATAATCCGATCGCAAACAAATTTACTCCGATTAATTGGACACAAATCTCTTTTATTCCCAATGGCTTATCTTGTCGGCAGTCTGTTTCGGATAAGTAAATATGAAGAGGTTGATTCCTAACTTACTGCTATTCTTCCTCAGTCTATTCTTTGCCCTTGGTATCTTACCCGTATTCTCGCAAACGTCAACTCAAATAAATGCGGATCGATTAATCCAACAAGCCGAACGAGCTTATCAATCGGGAAATTTAGCTGAAGCTGTCGAAAAGTTTCAAGAAGCCGTCAATTTTTTTCAATCTCAAGGCAATAAAGAACTGAAAAACTTAGCGATTTCGTCAACGAATCTCTGTCGTACACAGCTAGAGTTTGGGCAAGCAGAAAATGCCTTGCAAAACTGTCAAATAGCTACGCAGATTTATGCTCAATTACAGGATGACAATGGACGAATACGAAGTCAGGTTTATCAAGCGTATGCTTTACAGAAATTAGGCTTTTATCCTCATGCTTGTCTGTTGTTGACTCAATCTGTAGGATTTACTGTTAAAAACTGTAAAGAATTAACGCCAGAATTGCTTCAAGAAAAAACTCAAAATCTTTCTCAAAATTTAGCCCCTTCATTAGTGACTGCTTGGCGGATTTTCGGAGATACATTGCGAGTGATGGGAGACTTAAATAAATCAAAAATTATTCTAGAAAAACTGACATTGGTTTCCTCAGATCCCGATCCAGCAGCAACTTTATTAAGTTTGGGGAGTACTCAAACCGCGATCGCAAATTTAGAGCGAGATAGACAAGCTGAACTTCAATATAATTATCTGTCTTGGAAGTGTCAAGGAAGTTCTCTATCCGAACTGCCTAAAAGGAGTTATCAATTGGCACTAGAAACTTATAATAAGTCTCTGCAAAAAAACTCTTCAAAAATTATAAAAACTAAAGCAGAATTAAATCGTTTGAGGGTATTACTAGAAATTTCCGAATATTCACAAGCTGCAAAACTAGTAGATAAAATAAAATTAGAAGATTTACCGCTAAGTCAATTTAAAATTTATGCAACGATTAACTATAGTAAAAATCTTGCTTGCTTACAACAGCAGTATTTTCAAAAAGAGCGTTGGTGGGACAGTTTTATCCCTCGCTTAAATACTGCGCTCAAAGAAGCTCAAATAATTGGCGATCGCGCCACTGAATCTTACGTATTAGGCAATTTAGGGGGATTATATGAATATCTCCAAAGATTTCCCGAAGCTGAAGCGAAAACTCAAGAAGCTTCATATATTGCTCAAGAATTTCCCGAACAATTCTATCAATGGCAATGGCAATTAGGTCGAATTTTTGAAGCCAAAGCAGAACAAGAAAAAGCCTTACAGAGTTATGAATTAGCAGTTGAGAATTTAGAGCTTTACAGACAAGGCTTATTGTCGATTAACTCAGATGTTCAGTTTTCTTTTAGAGATAATGTTGAGCCATTATATAGGCAAGTCGTCAATTTGCTTTTAAAAGAGCAAAAATTTGCAGCCGAACCTCAAAATTTAGAAAAAACTCTTTATTATATTGAATCCTTACAATTAGCTGAACTCTCCAATTTTCTCCGGTGCAATCCTGAAGATTTTAGCTGGGAAGAGCAAAGTCAATTGAATGGACAAAAAGATGCGATCGCGACTTTAACCAAAAAACTCAAACAAGTTCATCAAGCCGATCCAAATGCTGCTATAATTTACCCAATTATTTTATCAGGTCGTTTAGCTACCATTCTCTCTTTACCTGGAGAGAATCTTCGAGTTTATACACTTTCCCGAACGTCTGAGCAAGTAGCTCAAATTGTAACTACTTTCAGGCAATATCTGAAAACTCCACGACGCGATCGGCAATTTCAAGAATTAAGTCAACAGCTATATCACTGGATAATATCTCCATTAGAAGATGACTTAACCAAACAAAAACAAATAAAAACTTTAGTATTTATTCTCGATAGTGCTTTACAAAATCTGCCAATGTCTGCACTATTTGACGGCAAAAAATATTTAATTGAAAAGTATGCAGTCGCCCTAATTCCTAGTTTAAAATTGTTGAATCCGCAACCCATACCGCGAGGAAAAATTAGTGCTTTAATGGCTGGAGCAACTAATGCACCTAGCTTTCAACAAGAAAACTTGAATCCTCTTCCCAACGTTCGAGAAGAATTGGATGGTATTAGCCGTCAAGTGAGTCGCAAGAAAGAATTGCTGGAACAAGACTTTACCAAAACCAACGTCCAAAAACAAATTAATTCCACCCCTTTTTCTATCGTTCACATTGCCACTCATGGCAACTTTAGTTCTAATCCCGAACAAACCTATGTCCTCGACTGGAGTCAACGCATTCAAGTCGAAGATTTAGAACGCTTACTGCGATTGAGTCAACGAAGAAATAGACAACCCATCGATCTGTTAATTCTTAGTGCTTGCGAAACCGCAACCGGAGATCGTCGCGCTGCTTTAGGACTGGCGGGAGTTGCTATCCGTGCTGGCGCAAGAAGTACCGTAGCAAGCTTGTGGCAAGTCAATGATGCGTCTACCGCAAAACTGATGATTGAGTTTTATCAGAATTTGCAGAATCCTCAATTAACAAAAGCAGAGGCACTCCGACAGGCTCAACTAAAGTTATTAAATAAGGAAAATTACCGCGATCGCGACTACAATCGCGCCTATTACTGGGCACCGTTTGTCATCGTGGGAAATTGGCTGTAGTTGGCAGTTCGGAACTGTCGAGAGTAGCGTTAGCAATACTGTCCAAACCGACATCTTTTAAGAAATCCTTCCAAGTTGCTTGCCAGGTTGGTTGTGCGAGATAGAGTTGCGCTAATTCGGTGAGTGTATCGTACCAAATCCCGTTTTGAGCATAAATTTGCAGGCGTTCTAAAGGCGATCGCACCTTTTTTAATTGCTGTTCGAGTTCAGCTGGCAGTAAGATTCTCTGCACCAGTCCTGTTACATACCCTTCTGAGGCGAAGCGATCTGAGGCAGGAGCGGACGGACAATTAACCGCCAAATACCAACGATAGCGTTCGTTAAGCTGTAGGGATTGCGTCAGACGGATAGAGATAATTTTGGGGGTGGTTGGTAGGGAGACGGGGATTTGATAGACTGTCTTGCCGCTTTCGTTCTGTAATTCAAATTCTCCGCTCAAAGCGCGATCGCTTGTATAGGGAATATAGAACCAAAGGATGGGAGACTCACTAACAGTAAGCGTATAGCCAGATGTTCCACCTAAAGCTAATAAAGGAATCTCGGTTTTAGGACAACTCCCTCGACTGCCAGTTTGGTTTCCTGCGGGTGGAGTTCCTTTGCGATCTGGAGGTGTATAGACAATTCGTTTGAAGGGATTAATGTTTGCTTGAGCGGACGCAGGCAAAGGAAAGCTACTGGCGCAAACAAGTAGTAAAGCTATCAATAAAGAGGCTGACCAAGACCGCGATCGTTTTATCCCGCTCATGCCATTTCACAATTTAGTAGGAAATTCTTTTTTCAACAGGGTTGTTCCCCCTGTCAATCCTAAAACTATCATAGAAGGAACTAACGGAAGCCATCCCCCAACCAACAAAATTCCCCAACAACTTCCGCCTAAAATCGCAAACATAAATCCGTAACTTAAAAATCGCTGCCTCCTCGATCGCACGTTGCACGCTAAGATTGCTCCCACGCCAGACCAACCCCAAATCCACAGAAAATCGCCCCAAGGTGGCAAAGACCAAATCAAAGTTCGGCGATCTAGAACGGTACTCAGAATTTGGCTGACAAAGTGCGCCTGAACTTCTACGCCTGTCATTTTCCCAATCGGCGTGTACCATCGATGATCGTTAAATGAGGAAGCAACAGTCCCGATGAGAACGATCCGCTTTCCGATCTGTTCGGAGGGATATCGTTCTAAGAAATCCATCAGGGTCAATGTTTCTGCAATCTGCGGAGTATTTCGGTAATTGATCAGGATTTGATGTCCCCGATAATCGAGATGGCGATATCCGCCGATGTCAGAATCTAGCGTTTTGAATGGGGTTGTCCCTAGCTGGATGTAGCCATTGCTATTGTTAGGGATGAAGCGATAGTCGGGTTGACTCCTCTCGATGTGATGCTTGGCTAACTGAAAACTCAACGAATAGTAACTTTGACAGGGTTCGGGCGATTCTACCGCCAAGAGATTCCGCCGCAGCACATCATCTGCTGAATCTAAGAGAATATTATTGAACCCTTGGCGTTGGGGAGGAACTTCGGGCGGAGGAACGACACCGGGAAGTCCATAAGCGCACAGACCAAAAAAGCGATCGCTTTCTCTCATCCGCTTTGCTAGTGCAGGATACTCCTTCCGCACTGGGTTTTCTCGATAGATATCTAACCCAATTGCTGTAACTTGCGACTGTTCTAATTTGGTCAAAAGTCGATCCAAAGTGCGATCAGATAAAGAAGCCGATCCCCTTTCGACGGCGGGTTGTTGCTGTACGTCGTCTTCGGTGACAGTAACCAATAGCAAACGCGGATCTACTCCTTCAGGAGGTTTCAGCCGCATCAAGAAATCGTATGCTTTAAGTTCGAGGGGTTGCAACCAGGCAAGCGATCGCACTAAGATGACTACTCCCATACAAACTACACTCAGCCCCAGTGCGGGTTTTAATTCTCGATGCCAGAATCCGGTTTTTTTTTGTAGTTCCTTCCAAGTCAGAGGAGTCAGCGCCGGATTTTGACATAAAACGGGCAGCCAACTGGCACAAGGAAATTTATCTTCTATGCCTTGCAATTGTTCTCTTGCTTGTCTGATGGCAAGATAAAGAGAATCGTTGCGCTCAAATGCCCTAAGAAAATGTTTCAAAAACTCATGGGCGATCGCGTCTGGAACGGGATAGCGCATGACGATAACTTGGGGAATGTGCAATTGTTCGAGTTGTTTGGCTAACCCCAACCCGTCGCAAGAGTTGAAAATCGCTAGTTGTAATCCTTTGGCGATCGCATTTTTGAGGGCGTGTTTTAAGTCATCAACGCTTAATTTTTCGGTTTGATTGAGCGCAATCACTCCCTTTTCCCCTTCTGTCTGACTATGACCCGCAAAAAAGAGGATATCCCACCGTTTTTCAGCCCAAAGATGTTGATTTAGTGCTTGTCGAGAAGGTTCGACTAAAAACTCTAATTCTACCCCAGATAAACTTTCCAGTTGCATGCGATCTTTTTTGAGGTCGATTCCTTTGCCATTGCCTAAAATCGCCAAAATTCTCACTTTCTCAGTTAATTTTGGGGACTGAGGAGGCAAGTCAAACTCTGGAACACTCAATGCAATTTCTGCTTTCGGATAATTCTCCAAAAAATCCCATAGTTGCCAAGGAAACTGACGCAATAGGGGATCGTCCGTCTGAATAACGATCTCAATTTCATCGGTTTCTTGTAACTTGCGACTTAACGGTTCTTTGATATCTCTAAGAAAGTCCTGGGAATCCAGCCAATCATTAAGTTTTATGGCTAATTCTTGACATAATAGCTTCAACTCAACTTCAGAAAACCGTTCGATCGTTCCCTCTTCGATTTCCATGCGCGTGTTTAGCAGGGTTTGAGAAAGAGATTGATAGAGTAAGCGCCAACGTTTATAAACGCGATCGAGTTCTGGGGCTGGTGGTAAAATGGATTTTCTACAGCGCCAAAAAGGAGACTTACCCACTTGAGATAACGTCGCTGTCACGCCAGAAAAACCTTTAACTAAATCTCCTACGCCAAAATCGATCGCGATCGCTTTTACCATTGTTGTTAATAAATAAATTCACTTAGACTTTAAAGGTTTCACTTACATGAATATTATCTAAAGTAATGCGGATGCTAAAAGTTTCCCCTCGAATGCATTTCAGATAAGGCAGTTGAATCCAGTTATCATAAGCATGAGAGACAACACTTCTCACAGTTTCTCCCGTTGGCGATAATAACTCTAGATGAATGTTATCAGCTAGATATTTTTCTTCAGGCGAAGCGTGCAATTGAATTTGAATTCCCGTTTTCTCCTCATTTTCTGGAGTAATCGCTATTAATAAAATAAGGGATTGCTTTTTTATCTTGATTCCACTTTCTATCAGTTTAGCTTCTGGAAAATTAGGAATTTTGCCCTCGCTTGACTCTGAGGAAGTTACCAAAACGATTGCTTTAGCTCCCTCAACTACATCAGGTTTATTTAAAGATGAGCGATGTCTAAAACTATAGGCAAAATTTGCTGAGGAAGTTTGTAGGGAATTTTCCACTTTAGTTAATAAATTTTCTAGACTTTGCCAACCTACTGCAAATTTCTGCTCGAACCATTCCTGTAATAACACTACTGGCTGAATTTGACTCAAAGAATCTAACAAATTTTCTAGTGGTTGTAATTGCGCTAAAGGAAACTGCTCGGTTTCGACTGCTTGAACAAATCCTAGTAAGTTAGCTTCAGTTAGTTCTAGATTTAACAAAACAGCTACATAGCCAATTTGATTTGACCAAACTTCGGCAGGAATATCACAAAATTGACTGTTGGGTAATACAGGACGGCATTCAATTTTTCCTTTGTTTTTAACTTCTAGAGCGGCACTTTGTGATAAGGTTTGTACGACGGTAGACTTCGGTATCTCAGTACAATCGTGCGCCTGGATATCAACAAGAGAAGTTCTTACTTCTGTCTCTATTCCTAAACATTGGAAATAATAATTAACAGCATAAATCGCTAAATTATTTAAATAAACTTGCTGGCTTTTTTGGGGTTGAGATTGCTGTTGGGCAATTCGGCGGGCGAATTGATGCGCCAACCGAGTCAGAGAAACTTTAAATAAGCTGCGATCGCGAGTAAAATTCATTAACATTTCTCCCAAAAATTTATTCTGATAAGTACTTAATAATGAGAAGAGCAAACTTATCTAAGCAACGCTGATAAAAACTGCTGAGGGTGACAAGTTTGATTCCCAATTCTTGAGAAAGCTGTGACCAAGAAACTGCTTCAATATTTCTTTTTAAGGCAATATAGCGAAAGTTTGCTTGGGGATTTTTCCCCGTATAAGTCTGCTGAAAAATTCCTTCTGGATCTTCTTTAACGATCTCAATCAATTGTTCGGATAAAGAAGGGGCGAGATTCTCTTCCACCCAATAGCAGGATA
The DNA here is from genome assembly GCF_015207005.2 of Desmonostoc muscorum LEGE 12446. Taxonomy (GTDB): domain Bacteria; phylum Cyanobacteriota; class Cyanobacteriia; order Cyanobacteriales; family Nostocaceae; genus Nostoc; species Nostoc muscorum. The sequence continues at coordinate 480,428 of NZ_JADEXS020000002.1, read as the reverse complement.
GTTGCTCTAACTCATCTAAAGAGAGAATAAGAGCGTCTTTATCGAATTCTTTCCAGTCGCGAACTGCTTCCTTAAACTTCCATTTTAACTGCCCGTTTGCCCATTGAATAACTCTTCCTTTGTCTGGCGTGTAGTCATTGATACGTTGCGTCATGTAATAAAAAAGTCGCTGTAAAGCCTCTGCATAAATCTCTGAATAGTTTCCTTGGAGTTGACGAGGACAGGAAGAGCGATAACTCGCCAATTCCCCCGAATCTTGTATCTCCCGAAACAATTTGGATAAAAAACGATTGCGAGCGAGACTTCCTGACGGATGTTGTTGGGCGGCTAGCGCAAGTTGTTGCAAGAGACAATCGAGTTCGGACATGGTGAAAGTGTGACTACTAACCTGGTCTCATATTCTTCTTAGAACTGTAGAGGTCATTTTATTCAAATTATTCAAAAGCGCAAAATATTAAGTTTTATAACAAAATAATTGTCATTGTAGAAAGTCCTCCTTGAACCAACCAAGAGATCAATGAAGGACATTAAACCGATTGAGCTTACATTTGCAACTTTATGCAAGCTCAATCGGGAAATAACAATCACAATTGTTGAACGCTATATGTTTCATGACTTGGCTAAAACCTCTGGCTGCTTAACTGAATTTCAGCGCAAGCAACTACAAAAAAGTCTTGAAGATGAGAACTTATCTAAACTGCACCGCCAACGCATTTGCATTATGTTGTTAGCGGATGAAGGAAAATCGCAAGCAGAAATTTGTCAGCAGGTGGGGTGTTCTTCCGCTACCGCCAGACATTGGATTTTAGTGGCTGAAAGCGGGATGGCGCATCAATGGAAAAAACGCGCTATCGGTCGTCCGCAGACCATTAACGATTGCTATTTAGAACGGCTCAAAGAATTAGTTAGTCAGACTCCCCGCGATTTGGGCTATCCATTTCATCGCTGGACGGGAGACTGGTTGAGCAAACATTTAGAAAAAGAGTTTCGCATAAAAGTGAGCGATCGCTATATTAACCACCTACTCAAAGAGATGGGATTATCTACTAAACCAAAACCGTCCAAAATCGATGCATCTAGCGATTCAGAACCAGAAACTAGAAGAATTATCATTGAAAATTTGCCATCGAACGCCGTGCTTAATGCTGATGAATTGTGGCAAATCGCTTGCTTCAAACTTGATTGATAAATATGGAAAAACAAATATCTACGGCTTCAATTTCTCCTCAACAACTTGCCAAGATTCTTGGGTACTCTCTTGGCAAAGAAGAATTTTTCAACTGTCTTCCACAAATTCAATTCATCGAACCCAAAGTCGGTAAATTTTGGCAAACGACCGATGCAAAAGCTGGAATTTATCTCATTATTGGTGGTAAAATTCGACTCACCAATTCTGCTAAAGAATTAATTGCCACTCTTAAATCGGGAGAATCTTTTGGTGAGTGTACCTTTTTCCCAGAAGAGAATTTTTTGCCTTATTCAGCTAGGACTTCGCTCAATGCGAAACTCGCTTATCTTTCTCCTCAATTAATCTTTCCCTTACTCACAAAATATCCTCAAATTCGAGAACATTTTTTGGCTCAAGCTCAAAGTTTGAACTCGCTTTTTAATCCTTCATCAATTGACTCAACGCCTGATAAAAAAGAAATCACTCCCATTTTAATTACCCCAAAAGCCTCCAAGGCTCACAAAAAAATTAACCAAGCTTACTTTCCTCAACCCCTTCAACGAGTCAGTCATCTATGGCAACGAATTGTCCGCCGCTATCCCTTTTATCCTCAACTGAGTGCTTCTGATTGTGGGGCGGCTTGTCTAGTCATGATCGCTCTGTTTTGGGGGAAACAGTTGAGTGTCAATCGCATTCGAGATATAGCCAACGTCGATCGCAACGGCGCATCTTTGGCAGGACTGTGTGCGGCAGCAGAAAGTATCGGCTTTGCCACTCGTCCTGTGAAAGCTGAGTTAGCGCAATTAGCCAAACAACAACTTCCCGCGATCGTTCACTGGGAAGGAAAGCACTACATTGTCGTTTATGAGATTACCCCCAAAACGGTTGTTATTGCCGATCCTGCGCTCGGACAAAAAACTCTCAGTCATAGGGAATTTCAAGCAGGTTGGACGGGATACACTTTGTTGTTGCAACCTACTGTCTCATTCAAAGAAGCCAAAGAACATAAGACTCCTTTTTGGCAATTTTTTGAATTACTTAAGCCACATGGATTAGTCATTTTTGAGATATTTATCGCTTCTTTATTCGTGCAAATTTTTGGACTGATTACACCGATTTTTACTCAACTTCTCTTAGATCGAGTGGTGGTGCAGAGATCGGAACTAACCTTGATAGCAGTTGGGTTAGGATTAATTATTTTTGGTCTGTTTCGGGTAGCAATTATCGGGTTGCGGCAATATTTACTCGATCACACGGCTAATAAAATTGATCTGGCTTTAATCGTTGGATTTATCCGCCATACTTTGCGCTTGCCTTTAAGTTTTTTTGAGTCTCGCTATGTGGGAGATATCATCTCAAGAGTACAGGAAAATCGCAAAATCCAAAGATTTTTAACCGGAGAAGCTTTAGCGATTTTACTCGATTTACTGATGGTGTTTGTTTATGTTAGCTTGATGTTTTGGTACTCCTGGAAGATGGCACTATTAGTATTAGCGATCGTACCTCCATTTTTTCTTCTGGCCTTAATTGCCACTCCCTTTCTCAAAAGAATTTCGAGAGAAATATTTAACGAAATCGTCAAGGAACAAAGCTATCTCATTGAAGCGCTGACAGGGATTCGCACGGTTAAATCTACAGCCGTCGAACAGTCAGTTCGCTGGCATTGGGAAGGATTGTTAGGAAAAGAAATCAAAACTCACTTTTCTGGACAACTTATCCAAAATCGTCTGCAAATTTTTAGCAATACTATTGAAACTTTAGCTACGGCTGGGTTGTTATGTTTTGGGGCATATTTAGTCATTCAAAATCAGTTAACTATTGGGCAGTTAGTGGCTTTTAATATGCTGCTTGGTAATGTCATTCGACCTTTTCAGAGAATGGCACTTCTTTGGGAACAGTTGCAGGAGATCATTATTGCGATCGAACGTTTAAACGATGTTCTCGACTACCAACCAGAAGAAGATTTACAGCAAGAAGTTCGCCAATTTTTACCGTCCCTCAAAGGCCGCATTCGCTTTGAAAATGTTACCTTTCGCTATCACGCAGAGACCGATAGTAATATTCTAGAAAATCTCAGTTTTGAGATCGAACCTGGTCAAATGGTTGCTTTAGTTGGACGCAGTGGTTCGGGAAAAACAACTATTTCTAAGCTGATTTTAGGCTTATATCCCCCTACGATTGGAAAAGTGTTAATTGATGGGAAGGATATTACTGGAGTTTAGACTAAAAGCAGGCGATCGCTAAAAAAGTGTGCGTGTTTTTTTGGTATACATTTTAACTTCTGGAGTTGAGACTATCAAGAAGAGCGATCGTTAACTCGATAAAAGATGTGTTGTTGGTATAAAATTTTGGGAAGGGCAGTCTGTGGTTAACACAGACGCCCTTCAGTGGAAGATGAGATTTGAACCACTAATTCTCATCTGCCAATATGAAAAGTGCCTTACTAAAAGAATTTCGTCAAGCAGCGTACAGCTATTTAGGTAGAGCGCATGATGCAACTTTTGAACTGATGGATGCAATATTACTGACGCGGAATGCCTACAGTTTGGCAGATTTATCGCTATCGCCAGTATTTAGAAGAAAGTGGCCAAGTATTTATGAAGCGTTACAAGATAGCAGACCACAGCGACAAAAATTGATGCAGTTATACATCAAACAGATGCCACAACAGGGTCGTCCGTTGTTGGCAGGCGACCACACTGCCTGGTCGCGCCCGGATGCGGTAACTCTTATTGAGAGGACAATTGAACACACCAGTGTTACCATAACCGGAAACAAACCAATTACCGTTGGTCAGGGATATAGTACCATTGCTTGGATACCAGAGGATTCTGGCAGTTGGGCGTTACCGTTGAGGCATGAGCCCTAGCTATCTAGTTGGTATACAAAGCAGGTAAGCTGAGGAAAGCACCTAGCAGCAGTAAAAAATTAGTGATAGTAAAGTTGCCTCGCCATCGCCCAGAACGAAAATTCAGTAACATCAAACGAATAATTTTAGAATGTTCGCTCATCGAATGTGTGCATTGTGGTAAAGAGTTAGTTCTACGTAGACCAAGGCACATGCGTAAAACCATTCAAACAATGGATGGTGCAGTGTTTGTGGCAGGTAAAAGTAAAGAATGTACCAATCCCAATTGCACACATTTTGGTAAACATTACTACGCTACTGGGGTGCTAAAGTACAGTCTGCCTTACAGTACCTACGGGCTAGACGTGCTGGCATTTATTGGTTGGCAACATGAACATGAGCATCAACAGTTGGTAGAAATTCAACGCTCATTAAACCAGCGCGGTGTTGAAATTAACGAAAGCAATGTGGGCAAGTTATACGGTCAATTTTTGGCACTGTTGGGTGGAACGATTGCACATACGGCTGAGAAGTTAGCTGCGACAGCGATTGAACATGGTGGTTTGATTTGGGCAATTGATGCCTTACAGCCAGAGGGTCATGGGACTTTGTTGTATGTGTTATACGAGGTATTAAGTGGCACACCAGTTAGTGCAATTCAATTGCCACAGGCACAAGCACAACGGTTAATTGAGTGGCTGCAACCATATAAGGAGTTGCCGTACACAGTGCTGGCAACATTATCAGATGGGGAATCAGCAATCATCGCGGCAATAAATTCAACTTGGACAGATGTACCACATCAACGTTGTCAGGCACACTTCCTAAGTAATTTGAGTGAATCTGTGCTGCCATTAGATACAAAGCTCCGACAGCAATTAAAGGCAGATTTAGACGGGCTGCCAAAAGTTCCTGATTACTCTGAAAGACCCCAAAAACCAAGCTCCGAACAGCAGCTAGATAGTACCCCCCTTTTTCAGTCATCCCCTATTTGTCACGAGACGCAGAATTAATGGCAGTGGAAGCTCAAATTCGTGCGGCGATTCGGGATTGTGTCAATCGCACAAGTCGCAAACCGTTTAGTTGGGGTGGTTTAATGGGCTACCAGCAACTATTAGCTATTGGAGAAGTACTACGTAGTTTACCATACCGGGAAATTGATACAGATTATTTATCTCTGTTATCAGTATGGGTGGACCTTGCCTTAAGTAATAATCGTTCAGTCGCGTCTGACTTGTCAGAGGCGCACCAATGGTTGCGACGAATTGCTAATTGTTTGCGCTATCCTAATAATTCTGACCGTACCTCAGATGATGTAATCGATATTACAGAGACTGCCCAAATCCCTTTAACAAGCTTTCAAGTTCGGCGTGAGATGGAAGAGTTATTACAGATGTTTCAACCTGACCATCAACAAAATCCGGCACAGTTTGCTCTCAAAAAAAAGTTACAACGTTTATGGGATAAATACAGTACTGACTTATTACACTGCTATGATATCCCTGGTTTGCCACCAGATAACCTGAAAATCGAGTCTTTATTTAGTCATTTGCGTCGCCATCAGCGACGTATTAGTGGACGCAAATCAACTGTTGAATTACGTGATTTGGGCCAATATCAAGTTCTATTTGTAGCTCAAAACGAAAAACAGTTACTTCAACAAATTCGGGAAGTACCTATAGCTGAGTATAAAACTCAACGTCGTAGATTAGCGATCGCACAAGCTCCTCGCCAACAAAAACGTCGCCTTCATCGTAATCCAGTTAGCACAATACAATCTTTGGTCAATCAACATCAGGGACTTCTCACTGTGCTTGAGTTTCAAGCTCTTAAATACTAATTAGACAGCCAGGGGGCATGAGCGAATTACCAGTTGGGAAAATCCGATACAAAAGGCAACGTGGCAATTACAGCAAGTGTGTGAACATTTACCAACTAGACCAATTACAGTTTGGGATAGTGAGTATGGCTGCGCCCCTTTTGTGTTGAAGACGACTAATATCAAAGCGGACATTCTGGTACGTTTGCGTTCAAATCTTTGTTTATGGGGCGCACCACCACCATATTCTGGTAAAGGGCGACCCAGGAAACATGGTGATAAATTTAAACTCAATGATCCTTCTACATGGAGTGAAGCCAATGAGAGTATAGAAGTCAACCATCCTAAACTGGGACGGGTGAAGGTGAGCTTGTGGAAAAATTTACACTTTCGTCAAACGGCGACACGCCCAATGTCGCTGATTCGAGTTGAGCGTCTAGATGCAGAAGGCAACCTACGTATATCAAAACCTTTGTGGTTGGCTTGGGTAGGAGAGGAAATGCTTCCACTATCTCAAGTTTGGCAACTCTACCTCCGACGTTTTACTGTTGACCACTGGTATCGTTTTTTGAAGCAACGCTTGCACTGGACATTGCCTAAGTTGAGTAGTCCCAAGCAATCTGAGCATTGGAGTGACCTCATGCCTCTGATGACTTGGGAATTGTGGTTGGCTCGTGATATCGTTGCTGATAACCCTTTACCTTGGCAAAAATCATTAGACAATTTGACTCCTGGGAGAGTTGCTCAAGCGATGGGGAGTATTTTTGCGGTGATTGGTACTCCTGCCCGTTCGCCTAAACCTCGCGGAAAGTCTCCAGGCTGGAAACCAGGAAAACCACGACAACGTAGAATTCGCTATCCGATAGTCAAAAAAACTACAACTAAGCCTCGCAAAAAGCATCCAGAATCTGCTTAGTACCCTAGATTTTCATCTCTGAAGCCTGTTTCTTTTCAACTCAGCGTTGCTGGGTCGTTTCTTGTTGCTTAGTCTAAACTCCAGATATTACCAGTCTTTCTCTAAGTTCATTCAGACAGCAAATTGGAGTCGTAGATCAAGATACTTTTTTGTTTGGAGCAACTATCAGAGAAAATATCAGTTTAGGAAATCCTTCTGCGAATCTTGATGAGGTAATTGAAGCAGCGAAATTAGCGGGAGCGCACGAATTTATTGATCGCTTACCAATGGGGTATGAAACCCAAATCGGGGAAGGAGGAGGACTATTATCGGGCGGACAAAGGCAAAGAATCGCGATCGCCCGTGCTTTATTAGGAAATCCTCGCCTATTAATTTTAGATGAAGCAACCTCCCATTTAGATACTGAATCGGAGCGGATTATTCAGACTAATCTCAATACTATTCTCAGAAATAGAACGACTTTAGTTATCGCTCATCGTCTCTCAACAATTCGTAAAGCCGATCTGATTTTAGTTCTTGATAAAGGTGTGTTAGTCGAAAGTGGCACTCACAAACAACTAATGTCAAAACGAGGGCATTACTTCTACCTCAATCAACAACAATTAGATATAGCTGCTTGACATTTAAAGTAGAGTAAAAGAAATAGATTGACTTTCTCAACAAGTTATGACTAATACTTTGAACGAAAAAAAAACTCAAACTCAAGAGAATTATATCTCTAAGCAACGAGATGATTGGTCTAATATAACTCAAGAGCTTTTAGACAGTTTACCCCGTGTTTGGACGAGAGGATTGCTCTACTTTTTAGTTATCTTTGTGAGCATTGTTTTACCTTGGGCAATGTTATCCAAAGTTGATGAAACTGGAACGGCAAGAGGAAGAATAGAACCCCAAGGAAAAACTGTAAGACTGGATGCTCCCGTATCGGGAACAGTGACAAAAATTCAGGTCAAAGAAGGAGATTTTGTTAAAGCAGGACAAACTTTACTGGAATTAGACTCTGAGTTAGTTGGTGCAGAACTTAAACAGCAGAAAAATAAACTAGAAGGACAACAAAATCGCTTACATCAACTAAGTTTACTTTTGAATCAACTACAGTTTGCTCTCGAAATTCAACAGCAACAAAATCAATCTCAAGCATTGGAGAAGCAAGCACAAGTTAAGCAAATTAAACAGAAATTAGATTCATTAAATAGTGCTTATAACTTACAAAAAGAGGAAAAAATAGCCCAAGTTAATCAAGCTAAAAAAACTCTTGAACACAGTCAAACTACAGCCAATTTAGACCAAATTCGTTTAGGAACTGCTCAAAAAGAGTTAAATCGCTATCAAAATGCTCTTAAAGAAGAAATTGTCTCAGAAATTCAATTAGTTGAAAGAGAAGATTTCGTTCAAGAGAGAATCAGGATACTAGAGCAAACTAAGTCAGATTTAGAACAAGCAAAGTTGCGTCTAGGGGAGCAAAAAAGTAGTTATGCTCGCACTCTTAAACAAGCTAACTCGGATATTCAACAAGCTCAGTTGCAATTAAAAGAACAAGAAAATAGCTATCAAAGTTTGCTTCGTTCTGGTAAATTAGCAAAACTAAAAATTCAAGAACAATTTAAAAACTTAGAGACAGAAATGACAACATTAAAAGCTGAAATTGCTCAGAGTCAAAATCTGATTAAGTCTCTAGAGTTTCAGTTGAATCAACGAATTGTCAAAGCGAACATAGAAGGTAAAATTTTTCAACTCTCTATTAATCGTCCTGGTGCAGTTGTCCAACCAGGAAACGCGATCGCAGAAATCGCTCCCAAAGGAACAGCTTTAATCCTCAGAGCAAAAATTGAAAGTGGAGAGAGTGGTTCTTTACAGAAAGGAATGTCCGTCAAAATTAAATTTGACGCTTATCCCTTTCAAGAATATGGCATCGTTGAAGGGCGTTTAATCAAGATTTCACCAACGACTTATGAAATGGAAGTAGCTGGGGGTAAAACGTTAGTTTATGACTTAGATATTGAGCTAAATCGTACTTGTATTCAAACACAAAAAGATTGTATTAACCTGCGCCCTGGTGAGACAGCCACCGCAGAAGTTATTGTGCGCCAGCGTCGGCTAATTGATTTTGTTTTAGACCCGTTTAAGAAGTTAGAAAAAGAAGGGTTTAGATTGTAGATTCAAGTTGAATTTAAGAGAGCGATCGCATCCATGAAAATCACATCTGAAGATATTCTCAAGCAAGTAAAATTTTCGAGTAAGTTTCCTGAAATACTCACAGGAATTATCACTCGCAAAATAGTTTTAGACACTGCTGAAGAATTAGGAATTCAAGTTGAGATTGAAGAACTCCAGAAAGCAGCAGATAGCTTTCGCTTAGCAAACAAACTGGAAAATGCCAATGAGACTTATCAATGGTTAGAAAAGCATCAGTTATCAATCGATGAATTTGAAGAAATGCTTCACTATGGGATTGTCTCTAGCAAGTTAACCTCTCATCTGTTTGCCGATAAAGTTGAGCCATATTTTTATGAGCATCAGTTAGATTATATGGCTGTCGTAATGTATGAGGTTATCTTGGATGATGAAGATTTAGCAATGGAACTATTTTATGCAATTAAAGAAAGAGAAATAAGTTTTTATGAAGTAGCACATCAATACATTCAAGATACGGATTTAAGACAAAAGTTAGGATATCAAGGAGTCTTGTATCGCCAGGATTTAAAACCAGAAATTTCGGCGGCGGTTTTTGCTGCAACTCCACCACAAGTTTTAACTCCGATTGAAACTGCTAGGGGATTTCATTTGATTTGGGTAGAAGAGATTATTCAACCTAGCTTAGACTCTAAGTTAGCCAATCAAATTGGTGGTAATTTATTTAATGAATGGCTAAAACAACAAAAGGAGTCAACTATACCTAACACAACACAACTCTTTAATTCCCCTCAAGGATAAACTGAATGGTTGGCAGGGAGAGAAACATCTCAAGAGGTGATACCATTTTAAATTTTAGATTTTGGATTTTGGATTGTGAAACATTTATTATATAAGCGTTTCAGCTTTCCATCTGTCGCATTTTTTTTAAATTGGTATGAATTTGTTGGCGATCGCCTGAAATCTCAATTTGAAGACTGTTAAGCTAGATCGCCTATGTATTTATATTTGAGCCAATGCTTTTTCTCCTGCTATTTTTAGTTCGGAAGATGCTTCAGAGATGTAAGAGGTTCTGGATTGATTGGCAATGTTTTTTTGCTGTTCTTGTAATTGGAGCAAACGCATATCGCTCCAATTCACAAGTGCTAAGTTACCTAAACGAGGAGCTAAATTGTTCAATTTATCTACGGCTGAAATAGCAAGTTCATCCATTTGCACTGAAGCTAGATAGCAATCACAAGCAATATCTATATCACCCATTTTCTCATGGCACTGACCAGCCATAAACCAAGCGATCGCCGTTCCAGGTGGCCCTAGTCTGGTAGCTGAACGATACATTTTGGCAGCTTCTTCAAATTTACTTTGCTTGATTAAAATTTCCCCTAGTTGAAGGCGATAACGAGAATATAAAGGCTCCATTTCTACCATTTGTCTTGCTCTTTCTTCTGCTAGATCAATATCGCCTAACCATAATGCTTCTTTAGTGCGACTCTCAAAGACAGTTGTCAAATTTTCACGGGCAGCAATGTTTTCTATCTCATTCCTAGATTCATGGGTTAACTCTTCTGCAAGAGATTGACATAGATTCATTTCTCGAACGACTGCTTCTTTATCTTTCTGCAAGAGAGGAACAAAAACAACTGCACGATGGTAAACGCTTCTCAAACGTTTGTAGTTAAAATCATCTAGTGAAGGTTGTAGATTCTCTAGTGCTTGAGCGGCTGTAATTCCCCAATAATTGGTAGCATTTAAATTTCCAAATCTCTTGCCAAACAACGCTACTAGCTGAAGAGAAGCACCAAACCGAGTGCTACTACCTAAAGGAGCATAATTGGCAATTGTTTCTAATTCTTGCAGATTGTCTAGAGTACCAGCATCAGGCTGTAACATTAAATTTGACATTGCACGATTATAAGCAAGGTGTGCTTGCATTGTGCTGTCAGAAATCTGTGCATTAGACATTTTGGGTATATATTCTAGAACAGCTTCATGAAGACACAAACCAGATAGAAGAGCTATAACTCGAAGCTGAGTAATGGGTAAAAGTTCTTGATAATGAGTTAAGTAATCGCACAGCACGTTCCATCGCTCAGTTCTCAATTCATCTGGAAGTTGGAGTGGGTTACTAACTTGATACTGAAATAAGCCAAATTCACGGATTAATGACTGTCGAAATGAAATAGGGTGGATAAGAGTAACAGGGTTAGTAATTGAACGATGAGTAATTGAGATATCTTTAACAAGGTTACGATAACTGTAATCTATTCCATAAACGTGCCAAGAACTATGACTGCAAGGACTTAGATCGAGATAAGGACGATTAATCCAAGTAGTCAATAAATTGTCTAGTAAAGTCATAAATTTTCTTCCTAATATAAAATTGTTACAGTAGCGTTCAGGAATTCAAAGAAGATAGTTCAATAATATTCTTTGCTTAGGAGTTCTACAGTAGCAATTGTCAATTGATTTAACAGTGCTACTGTAGAGACGCTAAGTAATTTGTTAAAAACAAGTGCTTAATTTTATGCTACTTGAGCATTAAGCTCCACCATAAAGGTCTCCCGGAGGCGGCTGACATGGTGACCATTCAGGAGTAATTGTTCGTCCTCCACGCAAAGTTTTGAAAGCAATAATTCCTTCTGAATTGCCTTTTTCAGACTCATCTTTTAGATTGAGTATTTCTGCTGATTTTGCAGGATTTAGTTCACTAATTTTGATGTTAGCCATTTGGAATTTTCTCCTGAATAAAATAGTTATTGATTCGAGAAACTAAAATTGCTAAATATTTAGTTTCTTGGTTCTATTTTTTCTGATTACTATATAAAAAACAATATTTTTGAGCATATACATTGGTTATAAAAGTAATTATTATTTCTCTAATATAAGTTCTCCAAGCTGTCCAATTTATTTTAATAACAGAAATTGGATTTCAAGAATAATTAAAATAGATATAGCCGTAGTCACATAGGTTAGGACAAGTGTTGATTCCTCAAAGCTTTGAAACAAGCAGGTTTATACTCAGCACTCAGCACTTTGCTATAATTCTAAGTAGAAGCACAAGAAAAAATTAAAATATTAATTTCTTAAAATACTTTTAATACCATACTGGAGATCCCAATTATAAACAGATTATTATTTTTACAATAACCAAAAATAAATATTAACTATAGAGACAATTACTAAAAAAAGGATGAACATTGTCCATCCTTTTAGAACTCTATATATGTCTTAATAATCTTGGCGACTCTATACTTCACAGACTTGCAAATCGCTATATTAACTCAGGCTGTCATTGGCTCAGAAGGCTCAGGAACAGGAGTGCCATATATAGGTTGAATACATCCTCCAAAAACTCCTGCTAATTCAAGACTATCTAACTCTCTTAACTCATTTGAATCATCCCTTAGTTCCAACAATTTAGCTATTTCATATTCCACCTATTGCTTAGTAAAAACAAAGCCGAAATTTGACACAATACTAAGCCATTCATTTTGATTTTTAGCAGTGTTTAGTTGGCAGCGAAATTCGTAATTATTAGCCAAGTGTTTGCAAAAATTTTTAATATTTTCAGCAGACATTATTTTCTCCTTTATAGGAAGAAATAATTAAAAAGCTTGGATATTTCCAATCCACTCAAGGGGTGAATGACCGTATGGTGGCAATGGTTCTGCTCCTGTAGTGAATAAGTATGCACCACCAAAAACTGCTTTAAGTTCTTTCTCATTCATTTCCCGAAGCTCGTCTGAAGTATTTAATCGTAACAACTGGGACGTATACTTTTCAAATTCTTGCTCGGTAAAATCATAACCAGCATCTTTAACAACTTGACTGCATTCAACTTTACTTTTAGTGCCTTGAAGTTGCTTATAAAAAGCTTCGTCAGCAGCCAGTCTTTCGTAAAACGCTTTGACATGTTCAAGAGCCATAATCATCTCCTCGATCTTTTCAAGGCTGTGAGGCTTTTAACTAATTGTTATCGGAGCTTTGATGTGTGCAACTGGCAAGATACAAAGAAAATCTTTATTTAGTAGTATCGACAGAAGTAATCGGTCGATCTGTGACGACTTGAGGACAGCGCACACAGGCGGCTTTGCCTTCTTGCTGATACCAACGGCAACTAGAGCGTATATGGCAAGGAGGAAGCGTTTCTGCAACTGTTGGCAAGGTTTCCACGACTCGTTGAACCAGGCGACAGTTAGCACCATCGAAATGTATACAACCACTACCCATACAGGTTGCTGCAAATCGGAAAACTTCTGTAGGCTTTACAGGTTCAGCCAAAGCTAGAAGCTCTTCTGTGACTTGCTTAGGCTTTTGAAAATGGACAAAGTGAGGTTCATCAACAGTGCCAACCATAACACCCAAGGCTATGCTGTTTGGCATATCAGGCTGGGCACTGGGACATAATGGTAGAGGATTGTTCATGTTTGCGTATTCTAAATCTAAATACTACTGCGCTATATCTAGATATCTAGAGTAGGACGCCTACCATCTGTTGCAAAGATTAATGTCACAGCGGAGCCACCTCCTACTACTTTGCGGGTATCAATCGCTCTCGTAACGGCAGCCTTAACCAAATCATGTTCTTGAGGATTGAGCAACTTCAGGGAATCGTTATCATTTTCAGAGTTCAAATCAGAAACTTGAATAATTGGCATGGAAGCTCCAAAATTTGACGACTAAAAAAAGAAATGATTGACAAGTCAACACATAGGAATGAAATGATTAATCTCCTTAGGATTCAAATCTCTTTCCACCTCTTGTTTCAAGCTCAAAATTATTTAACGATCCACCTAATATTTTGCGAGTATCGATCGCTCGTGAAGTTGCAGACTTAATCAAATTTATTTCTTCCAAATTCAGTGATTGTCTATGATGTGGTAACATCGATTGATTTGTAGGATATAAATCAGATATATAAATGTTAGACATTTGCTATTTCCTCAAAATTTTATTGGAAAGATGTACTCAGAAGTAGAGCCATCATTTTGACTAGAACAAGCGATGCTTAGCGGCTGTTTTAGGGGTAATAAGCTCGTAAGACTGTAGATTGAAAATTGAAGAAGTCTATTATTAAATGCAATCTTGGCTTGAGTGCGTCACGCCCCAGTATAATCAGAATCAGAGCCGCCTGTACCCCAAGGTAATCCCTCACCTGAGTAAATTACATTAGTTAGCACTCGATTACCGTCAGCATCGATAATAATATCAGCATCATTCTCTGATATTAATGCTCCACCTCGAATATTTTGCATTTTCTCCTCTGATAGTTTTTGAATAGGTAAAGATTCAAAATTATCGATATTTAGATTGGTAATTGAAATGTTAGCCATTGGAATTACTCTCCTTTTTTAAAGGTTGTGTTGATTTAGCGATCGCTGAATCAATGAGTTTTAAATTGGGCGATCGCCAGAATTTGCTTGATTTAATTCACAACAAACAATCTATTTACTTGAAACTTTTTGCCAACTACCATCTTCTTGACATTTGTAAACACCATCTGCTTGTGTAACTGTAGCGCCTTGTGTAGATGGTTGACCTTGATATACACAGGTAGCTACCCCACCTCTTATTGCTTTTTGTTCATCTTCAGATAAATCGAGCAATTGCTCATCTAAATTTAATAACTCAAGTTCGTGATTTTTGACGTTATTCATGAAAATTATTCTCCTTTATCTGCTAAAAGCTATTTCATCTGGGTTCACCAGTTCCAAAAGCAACAATACTATAGAGATTTCCTTCAGTATCATAGGCTTCGTAAACGCCGTTATCCCAGAATATTGCACTGCCATCATCCCAGATGTAGTAACCAGATTCACTTTCACCGCCGAATACCTTTTCTATCTCATTAGGCAACAAGGTTTTGGGACTTGATGAAAAGTCTTGATTTGCGAGATTCAAGTCAATAACTTTGATATTAGCCATTTCTAAATGTCCTCCAAAAATAAAAAATTAAAAATTCCTATTTATTTTTTCTAGGAAAAGGTAAGTAGATCGACACAAATAAAACTAACTCGTTAGGGTCGTCATTGCTCATTGGTAAGGGTTTCAAGCCTATTTACGTTTTGTAACTCGTGTTCTGTTTATTCTCGCCGACTTACTTATTCCGCACAAGGAAACTAATATAGCTGTGTCTCAAACTACCTCGTAATAATTAACTCCTTACCACACCCGCTTCTTGTTCAATCAAATCCAAAACTTTTTTCGCTCTAAATAAGGTTCTCAAATAAGCTAATTGACTATTCCAAGCTGATCGCGGTAATAAAGGCTCTTGAGACTCGCTTTGAGCTTGAGAATTAATAGCTGAATTTTCAGACATAAATTACTCCTGATTTTTAATGATTTATCCCCACCAAAGATCGGGTCAACTCTGTCTCCTCCCGCCAACTATCCGGCCATTGAATACGAGAAGCAGAAAACTGAAGTGGCTCATTCTCTGGCAAAGGTGCATCAATAGCTTCTTCAACTAAAACAAACTTCCCATTATCAAACGGCACTCCTGCGGCGGGTTGCTCCAAATAAAATCGCTCTCGAATGCCCCGTTTTGCCTGAGTCAAAGCGCGATGGTGACAGTAGGGATTATTTCCTCTGCGGTCAAAAAAGACATGAGCCGTCCAACTACAGCCCCCGCGACAGAGTTGAGCAAATTCGCAGGTTTTACAGAACCCCCACAAATGCTCCGTCCCCTTGGGAGTATCTGCCCCCAGATTGAACCGCAACTCTTCTGTTTCCTCAATGATGGTTCCCAGAGAGCGATCGCGAATATTTCCTCCTGTATAAGCAGCAGTCGGTAACGATGGACACCCCTTAATTGCCCCATCTGCTTCAATTCCTAACGCCGCTAGTCCCGCCGTGCATCCTTGCCAAAATGACCAAGCATCCCCGCCACGCAAGAACCTTTCATAAGGCCCGTAATACCCGATATTATTTCCTGGTTGTACCTTTACTCCCTCTTGGTTCGCCCGTTGGACAATGCGAGCAATCATCGGATAAATATCTAGCAGTTCGTAAGGTTGCACTAGGATCTCGTTATTGTCGGCTGCATTCCCCATTGGTACAGTTAACTGAATCTGCCAAGCAAACACTCCTGCATCGCGGATGTATTCGTAGATTTGGGGAAATTCTCGGGCAGAAAGGCGGTTGATTTGCGTATTGCAACCGAAGGGAATGCCGACTTCTTTAAGATGGCTCATGGTTTTAAATGCCCATTGCCAAGATCCCTTTTTCCCCCGCAAGCGATCGTGTGTTTCTTCTAACCCATCTACCGAGACAGACACTACTCTAATCCCAGCTTCTTTCATTTTTCGAGCAGTATCTAAATTGATGCCATAGCCCCCAGTCGTCATCCCGCAGATCATCCCCACTTGAGTAATTGCTTGGGCAATCTCTAGCCAGTCGGAACGGAGAAAGGCTTCACCACCGATGAGGGTGACTTCTTTGATCCCAACTTCTGCGAGCTGTTGGACGAGGTTTAAGGCTTCTGAGGTGGTGAGTTCTTTAGCGCGGGTGTGACCTGCTCGTGAGCCACAATGCTGACAGGCGAGGTTACACTTAAGGGTAATTTCCCAGACAGCATAACTAATGCGGCGATATTCGCTCATTAAATCATCCTTAATTACTGTATGAAAAGCCCGAATAGATTATTTTTTATTAAGCTGACATCTAAGCGTAAAAGTAACTACTCAAAAATTAGGAGGTGGCGGAGGAGATCCATCTTTTTTGCTTTTCACTTCTTGTATTTGAGTTCGGAAAAGTTCATTAGTTGCTAATCGTTGATAAAATGCTTTAATTTGTTCGAGAGACACGATTTCTTCCTAGTTTTATTCAATTAGTAATGTTGCCAATTAAATATCGTTAGTATCCTGCTGGTACAGATTTCTGGGTTGATTTTAATTTATTGAAAATTGCAAAAAGCACAATCAAAGTCGTTTTTACCAGCGATTGATAACTTAGTTGTTTAGTTGTTTTCTTAAGAATATCAATAATCACAAAAATAATCACACTAAAAGTTACAGGTAATTGCAAACATTATTTCTTCGATTTACCTAGATTGACTCTTCGATATTTTTAGACTAAGCCAGATTAGTATAATAACAAATAAAAATAGGTGAGTTCGACCTAAATTTTCATAATTTTTCAGAAAAAATTAAAACAGTTATTTCTCAGAGGATCTTTTAAAAGTAGGGGACTACGGGAGCAACGCGATTTGGTGAGGTCGCATAAAAAACGTGCAATCGCTAAAAACCAGATGCTATGTACTGATTTTATTTATTACATTTATCTCTAGTATTCTTGCTTAAGACAAGTGGTTTTTTGATTCTAAGAGATAAAACTCACATTCCGCACTTCATTTTGTAGAACAAACATGAGTATAATAAATAGCAAAAAGAGCTTACATATAAACACATGGTTAAGTGAGTAATAAATATAGACAGTAGTATAAAAAGTGCCAAAAAATGGAAATTCATGAGGTATTGACAATAAATTCAGGAGCAAAAATGAGATGCAGGAGCCTGAATTAAATAAAAATACCCAAAGATATGAATTACCAAAAAGAAGAGTTTGAGAGTAAAAACTTAGATCACTTGGGAATAATAGCAGGAATAATAGATGAGATAGAAATAGTAGAAAAACTCAATGAGATATTCTTAATCGATAGTAGAGAGAAAGTTAATACAGGAGAAGTAGTCAAAGCAATCATTCTTAACGGACTAGGTTTTGTGTCGAGGCCATTATATTTATTTTCTCAATTTTTTGAAGATAAAGCAATAGAGCATTTATTGGGTTCAGGGATTAAAGCAGAGGATTTAAATGATGACAAAATAGGCAGAATAATGGATAAGCTGTACAAATATGGATTAACAAAATTTTTCCTAATAATTGCTTTAGAAGTAGTAAAAAAATATGGAGTATCAACTAAATATTCCCATTTAGATTCAAGCTCCTTACATTTGCACGGAGAGTATAATAATTGCCTAAATAATGGAGAGAAAGAATTAGGGATAAACCGAGAAAATCCAGCAGGACTTACGCAACTGGCACAGGCGATCGCTAAATTTTACTTGACTTATGCACTATAGAAGCAGCAGTCCCATACTTCCCTACAACTCAAAATCAAGAGTGAAGGTTTGGTCATCAGAATCCTCTTGGTTTTCGATAGTAGATGGCTCTTGAGTCATTGAAGTAAGTTTGTTATGTTCAGTATTAATAGGAGTGAAAGCTACTTGTTGAGTGGGAAATGCACCCTATATGATAAGCAAAATAACAATCAATGATAAAGTAAAGCGTCTCTAGGTAACTTTTACCTAGTTGCTGTGATTCGGCAAATATCCGCTCACGGTAGCTATCTTTGATCCGAACCTTTTCCGGTGCTAAGTCTTGTTTATCTGTCATTATGATCACTTTAGAGATGTAGTTGTTGGATTCTTGCTGGTAATGGTTTTTGCCATTTCTAAAAGCCCAAAGACATTGGCTTCCACCGGGTTGTCCAGGATTTTGAAGCCATTCTTTTCTAACAATTTTTTAAATCCTGGTAACAGACAGCCTCCACCAATCGCCCAGATTTCATCCCCTTGGTGTTTGGCATCAAGCGTGAGATTCACCACTTTCTTCAAGTATTTTTCATACCAATCTTTTAAAGAAGTACTGTATATATCTTTAATATCGATGTCACGGCTGTATCGGGTATGCCCCATTTCCAAACAAAATCGGATTTTGGATGGGTCTCCGATTTTTCCGCCATTTAAATGTTTCATTTTTTGGGAAATATCATCGATGAGAACTTCTACACCGATGGGGTAGGCGGTGTGAACTTCTCGTTGACCCCGGTTGTAACGAGAATACAGGGTTGTTCCATTGCCAAAGTCTAAAATGGTTAATTTTTTTGGCAGTGGATGCCCAAATAATGCACCCATACCCTCTAGTACAACTTTCAGCACTTCGATCTTCACGTCTGATTGTTTGCCAGCAAGTATTGGCTGATATTCTCCGTTTAGTACTTTTTGCAATTCGTCAGCTAGAGCAACATCATGTAAGCTAACGACTAATTTTAAATGCCAAGCCTTACGGTGTGGCAAATGTGCCAATGCACCCAATAAAGTCAACAATGCGTTGTTGACTTTGTTTTCATTATTATCGGTATTCCGGTCAAAATAATTTCCTGTCCGGTAAGCAGACTCTCCAACTGTATAAGCACTACCGTTAAAAACTACACGTCCTGGTACATCTTCCATCTCGGCATTGGTTATATAGCTGGGGACACGAACTACTTCAAAGCCATCGACTAAAAGTTTGAGACTTCCGTAACCGTTATCGAAACCCGCAGGAAAAATTTTTTGTAAGGTGTGAATGTTTGACATCTGCTCCAAGTAATACACTTTAAGAAAGTGAAAATTATCTGTTCAAGTGATCTGCAAGAGCAAGAGAAAGAAGAATAAAATAACTTCACCTTCTTTTCCTAATCTCAAGAGTTTATCATAACCTCTTGGGGGCTAAGTGGGGTACAAAATGTTAATTAGTCAAATATACCCCATTTAGCACCTATATATACCCTATATAGGGGTCAAAATATCCCAAAAGTCCTGAGATATTGTTGGGGTATATATAGCCCCCATATAGCCCCCAATAGGATTTTTTGAAATCTTTTTTATCAACGCAGCAGAAATTAAATTAGATCATTTTTGACTCTTTGATTTATACTTTACTGTCAATAAGATTGTTGAAAAGCAATTCAGTCTTTCACTCTAACTTCTTGCTGAATACGTAACGAGTGGGTCACTACTTGCTTACAGGTTCAGCTTTCTCAACTGAATTATCGAACAGAATTCAGGAGTCAGGAGTCAGAATTCAGCAATGTTTTTTGACCGAAAAAGCGGATAGCGCAGCGTTAGCGAGTACTCGAGCGTCTGAATAATCGGGTTTAAAACCCCCACCAAATCTATGATTTGGTGGTGCAACAATTCAGTCGCGCGTCTGAATCCCCTACTGATTGATTCTGACTCCTGAATTCTGACTTCTGAATTCTTCTTCAACATTCACACCCAAAGTCAATTCCAAAGGAGTTCTTTCTGGGTAAGCTTTTACCACTTGTCGATAAACTTCATAGTTAGTAGGTAGCGTGTTCTGAGAATTACCCACTCCATAGGTCAGGAAAGAACTTTACATCTTTCACTAGTTCAGGTTTGCTTGCCTCTTCTGGAGATTTTTTGCGTTGTTCAACTTCATCAACACTTGGCCGCGGAGGTAAAGTAGGCCACCATAGCCCTCGATCATCTGGGCCAATTACTTCTCCCGGTGGTTTTACTCCATTTCGATTCAGCACCGAAGTAGTAGCAAAGGTTTCAATGCGGGGTCGTGGTTCACTGGTTAGGTTATTCGCATACAAAACGAGCCAGGAGTAACTGGTGAGTGCTGTAGCTTCATACTGTTCAGCAGTAGTAGTGCTGCAACTAGTTAGTGTCAGTGCCGTTAGTGCAGTTATTATTGAGGGTAAAAATCTCAGCTTTTGCATTATCAATCGTAAATATCTCTTACTAATCACTCTTGAGGAGGGAGTGTGCCATCATTGCTGCCAAGGTGAAGGTATCGCCGTAATCGAAAGCACTTCCCTTGCTTGCAGCCTAATGGCTGTTTGCTCACAGTTAGGGCATTTTACCTTTGTGAAAATCACTGAAGGTCGTCCTTTGTACTCGCCCATTAAGGGATCTCCTGTGTACTCGCTGATTATCCCCTGCAAGCAGTGATAGCACTCGAATATCACACGCCCTACCTCCGAATTGCAATCCAGGAATTGCATGTGCTGACAGGGTGATGGCGGTAATTCTGGTTCTTCGGGGCGGTCTTGAAAGGGTATATAAGGTTTGGTTGCTCGTGGTGAATCTATTTTTTTCTTGTTGCGCTTGCCAGTCACGTGCGGCTTAACTTTTGGCGGTTCTAGGGGTTTTTCCTCGACAGGGGCATGGTCAGGCTGTTGGCCAGTTGTGAGTTCTTTCGGCAACTTGTCATCAGCCGGGGTAGGGCTAAATAGCTCTTGTTTCTCTGTTGGTTTAGATGCACTCTCGGTTGACTGAGCTACTGTTTTTGGAACTGCATAAATAGCAGGTGTTTCCGCTACATCTTGGTATGGTTCTACTTGAGCATCACTGTTGGTCAATTCCTGCACTTCTAGTTGTTTAGCCGCAGGGACGTGCTTAATCAATTTTGGTTGTTGTGGCTTGGGTGGTCGCTTAGTAGATTCCATGCTCATTGGAGTCAAAGTTTTTGACAGACTATTTTTAATGTAACTATAACTATCCTTATTGCCTCTGTTTTTTAAGGCAACTTGTAGATGCCATATATAGTATTCTTTTAAAACTCAACCTCTACAGTCATTGATGACCTTGCATAAATCGGCTAATATTTAGTGCAACATTAAAAAAAAATTAGATAAATTACACTAAGATCCTGCATGGAGTGACATTACTCCATGCAGGATCTTAGAATTTTCTCAAAAAGTGGAGTAACGTTACTCCATAAGCCTTTAGTTTTTGAGCTATGAAAAAGAAAGCAGTTAAAAGAAAAATTAGATTAGATGTTAAATCCAATGCTGGTGGAACTGGAAAAACAACTTTAGTAACACATTTAGCGTACATCCTTGGCAAAAAAGGTTACTCAGTCACAGTTATTGAACTAGACCCATTAGGTTCTCTTAAAATCTTTACGGGGGCTTTTTCAAAAACTGAAGATCCTCCCCCTGAAAAAACCCTAGCGTCTGTTTTCAGAGATGATTTCAAAGGCAATTACCCTTTGTTCCCTATTTGGGAAAACAAAATCCATAATGTCAATGTTATTTTAGGCGGCGCTCCGTTAGAAGAAAGTATTCATAAAATTTACTCTCATTCCAGAAAATATTACCTGCTTCATGATCGTTTAGAAGACTATCCGCTTGAATCTGACATTATTATTCTGGATAACCCAGGTGGTCTGGAACCTATGGGTCTAGTAGCTTTAGCCGCAGCGACAGACATATTGGTTGTAATGCAGCTAGAATATAAAGCTTTGTATGGTTCAGCAGGTTTAATTAATTGGTTTTATGACAAGATCAACGAGTTACGACTACGACCAGAGCCTAAAATATTAGGATTTGTACCGTCACAAGTAAATATAAAGAAAGTAGCCGCCCATCGAAACATTGGAGAAGAAATCCCTAATCAGTTACAAGAGCTTGGGATTTCATGTTTTCCGCCAATTAGAGAATCAAACCAATTTATTAATGCGAGTGGAGTAGGGCAACCCATTCATTTATTTGCACCTGCTTGTGAAGCTATTAAAGACTTTGACCCCATCGTTGCCAAAATTATAGAGCTAATGAGTCAGGACTAATGCTAAAACCAGATATTTCTAATGCGTTTGCAAATGCAGGACAATCACAAAAAATTCATCATTTAACTAAACGAGTTGAGGAACTCGAAGCTGAAATTAATCAACTTCGAGCCGTGGAAGTTGATAGTGAAGAAAAAATTGTTCTAGAAGCCCGTATTCAAGAGCTAGTTACAGAATTAGCTGACAAACAAGGAGTTTCAGAAGTTCCAATTAACTTGATTGATCGAAATCCTCGCCAACCCAGGCAAACTTTTACTAAAGCCAGTATAAAGGGAATGGCTGAACTCCTTAAAAAGCAAGGACAACATACTCCTGTAATTCTCATTCCTCTATCTAATGGTAGATACTTATTATTTGATGGAGAAAGACGATGGCGAGCAGCACCTGAAATTGGATGGAAAACACTAAAAGCTGTATATATAATTACTGAAATTGAAGCAAATGACCGCGAACTTCATCGACAAGCTCTTTCAACAACTTTGCATAGAGAGGATCTTAATGCCCTTGACTTAGCAGAATCTTTGATTCAACAAATTATCTATGACTATCCTGAGTTGTCAGAACAGAAAGATTCCATACCACGCTTACTTAACGCCGCAATGAGCCGATTAGAGCGTAACCGTAAAAATTTAGAACTGTCCGATATCCGATTAGCTTCTCCAGAAACTCAAAGGCAGTGGCTAGAAACTGTTGATTTCAAAAGTGCTGAAGAACAAAAAATATTTAATGTAATTTTAGCATTACAGCTTAACCCTACCTCTATTGACACTAATATTTTCCCTTTACTCAAATTATCAAAGGATTTAAAAAATGCTATTCGAGAGGAAGGGTTAGAGAGCAGCAAAGCTAAAGAATTGAATAAGCTATCTGCTACTCAACTAAAAATCAATGAAACTCAAGCTCGCAAAGTAAGAATCCAACTAACTGAGAAGGTTATTCAAGAGAAACTTTCTTTAAGTCAAACAAAAGCTTTAGTAAAAGAGATATTAGAAAAGCACAAATCCTCTGAAAACACAACTAACCAAAATAGTAAGGTTATTAAAACAGTTAAAACTATAGGCGCTCTTGAGCTTGAAGGATTAGCCTATAATCAGCTTAAAGAAATTCGTCAGGCTCTAGAAAGTAAGTTAAAAGAAATTGATCAAAAAATGAAGGGCGCAAGCTCCTAAATTCTATTGATGTAGAGAAGACGGAACTCAGAATATTTCAACTAGAAGCAAAAAGTTGGGTACAAGCAATATGAGCCACTAAATGCTTGAGAGAACAACTGTCCATAGTTCTCACTGCCAGAAAGGATGCTATTGTAGTCCAACGTCTTGTTTTGCCTCGTCCTGGCGCTTCCCACAGAGAAGAGTTAATCCACACGAGAGCCACCGATGGAGCGTTTGTCTAACAGTTTGCTCTGCCCAATCTAAGTACATGGTTAATGAAAATCCACAGACAGAATTTGATAACCCGTGGAAAAAGACCCAGATTGAATGTCTGGGTCTTTGAGGTTAGGAATTAACCTAAGATTTCAATCACAGCCGCTAGAATAGCTGGTGCTTTGTCTGAAACCGGAATGAATATCCGCTTTTGCCAGTTGATGATCTCGGTGAAGCAACCCACAGCTAAGAGTCGCTCTGCCAGTGAGATAGCATTAACCAGTTCTATGCGAGGTTCATTAGCAACGAAAGACCGCCGCAGCGTAATTCCTCCTGGTAGTTGCTGTGTATATCTCTCGTTTAATACCAGCTTCACAAGTTCTTCTGGAGAAAGCAGCTGGTTCCTTAGTCCAAGTTGTTCGCGCACGGTTTGAATGTCGTGAGCATTCACCACCCGACCGAGAATCTTTTGTCCATCGCTGGTTTGCAACCGGAAGACTCGGCTATTGTGCTGTGGTAGTATTTTCCAGATGGGTAGGAGAATACCAGTTACCAAATGCAGGTAATCGGTAGTGAACTTGGGCAGTGCGTCTACTTCAATAGACCAAGCAGCAGCAAAGGTGTCAGCCGAAACCTGCCGCCAAGTGGAAGATTCCAAGTCTTGGACTGGTAGGCGAGTTTCTTTCTGTGGACGAATCAGCAAAACTCTTGGGACAACACCACCATCCGCGTCGTAGATACTATGTGTCGGAATTGATACAGCAGCATTGCCTGACTTGGAGTTGATCATGAGCTTTCCTTGATATTGAGTGGCGAACTCTAACATCTCGTCAGCAGTTCTGATGTTGTTTCTTTGGGTGCGTTCCACTTTCAAGTAATTGGTGACGCTACCAGTAACAGGATGAGTATATACAGCTTCCTGGCTCTCAACAGTAAACCGTTCAGCCCGTAAAGTTTCCACACCCATCTCGTAGACCCCCGCCGCGATCGCTGCTTCAATCTGCTGGCTCAAGAGTAGTTCAAACCTCTCGAAAATGACGTTTTGCATATCAATTCGTAAAGCCAGTAGTCGATTGAGGAATTGACGTAGGGGTGGGAGGTCGATTTTCATGCCGCCTTCGTGGGAAGTGAGCGATAAACCTGTCATTTGCTCGAAAGTGCCGAGTGACACTTCATAAAATCGACCTTGGAAGATTTGCTTAAATAACTCATACAAAGCGTGTTCTGCATAGTTCGATTCCAGATTATCTTTAGCCTCAAATATCCCATTGCCACCCGTCTGCCGTTGACCACGAGTAAGAGCGCCCAAGCTATCCAGCCTTCGGGCAATGGTTGAGATAAAGCGGCGTTCACCGATAACGTTAGTGGTAACAGGTCTGAACACGGGTGCTGATGCTTGGTTTGTGCGGTGTGAGCGCCCAAGTCCTTGAATTGCGTTGTCTGCCCTCCATCCAGCTTCCAACAAATAATGCGATCGCCGGCGACGATTCGCAGCATTTAGATCGGCATGATAACTTCTGCCTGTCGCACCAGCGTCACTGAAGATGAGGATTTGTTTGTCACCCTGCATGAATGCAGCAGTTTCAGCAATATTCGCGCCACTACCCCGTGAATCAACGAACAAACGTCCAGATTCATCTTTCAGAACTCGTTTGCTACGACCTGTAACTTCGGCAATTTGTTTGTGCCCAAAGTGCCACAGCAATTGTTCTAATGCGCCAGGGATTGGGTCAAGACATGCTAACTTATCGACTAAGGCATCTCTCAAAGCTACAGCTTCTTGTGAAATAACTGGAGAGCCATCAGCGTCAAAGACCGGCTCGGATCTTTCTTCTCCATCAACGCCAGAATGAATGGAATGCAGATGAACAGGGAAAGCACTCATCAGGTAATCCATCACATATTCTCGTGGGGTCAAGTCAAGATTGAGATCCTTCCATTCGGAAGCCGGAACTTCATCAAGTCGTCGTTTCAAAAGTTCTTCATTAGTCGAAACTATTTGAATGACAATTGCAAGACCTTGGGCTAAATCCTGCTCAATCGCTTTGATCAAGGTGGGGCATTTCATGCCAGTCAACAGATGATTGAAGAATCTTTGCTTATGCGACTCGAACTGAGACACTGCGCTCATCTTCGCAGCACGGTTGTAAGTCTTGGAACCAGAGATATTACAAGCTTCCAGGGCTTTATCTAAATTATGGTGAATAACTTGAAAAGCATCAGAATAGCTGTTATAACTACGTTCCTGCGTCGGCGTTAACTCAATTTCGAGAGTCTGGTACTCAACTCCCTCGAATGAAAGACTCCGCGCCAAATACAGACCGAGTGCTTTCAAATCTCTAGCCACAATCTCCATCGCGGCGATACCACCGCCCTCAATGGATTCCACAAAATCCTCACGGGAGGTAAACGGGAAATCCCCAGTCTGCCAAAGCCCTAGACGATTTGTGTAAGATAGGTTGGAAACCTTCGTCGCTCCAGTCGCGGAGACATAGACAACCCGTGCCTGCGGTAATGCGTTTTGCAACCTCAGCCCAACAATGCCTTGCTGGGATGCTGCAACCATACCGAGTTTGCTCTCTTGTGCCATTGCGTTACCCATGCTGTGGCACTCGTCGAAAGCGATCGCTCCCTCAAAGCCAATGCCAGCCCACTCAACGATTTGCTTAAGCCGACTTTTGCCGTTCTTTTGAGAGCGCAGAGTTGAGTAGGTGCAGAACAGAATACCTTGGGTGAAAGGGATGGGGTCGCCAAGTTTGATGTTACTCAGGTCAATGATATCTTTTTCACTACCTCCGAGCGCACACCAATCTCTACGTGCGTCCTCAATAAGAGCAGAACTCTTTGATACCCAGATTGCTTTTCTTCGTTCCTGACACCAGTTGTCGAGGATGATTCCTGCACATTGTCTTCCTTTCCCCGCGCCTGTCCCATCGCCTAAGAACCAGCCACGACGAAATTTTACGGCATTTTCTTCGCCTTGAGCCGCTACAGTCACATTATCCCATGAATCATCGACAATATAAGACCCAGAAAGAAATTCACCGTGCGCCTGACCTGCGTAAATAACGCTTTCAAGTTGTGCTTCAGATAACAATCCTTGTGAGACAATGTTTCGCGGGAGATGCGGTTTGTAAGTGGGTGGTGGTGGCGAGACAAGCGCTAGGGCTGCACTCTCACAGAGTAGCGAGGGATGAGGTAAAGCGTCCTTGATCCGGATTCTTTGTGGGCGATAGGTTTCATATAAAGTATCTTTGAGTCCATCTGTAGCAAACCATTCGACGACTTCGTATTCCAACACTACTATGTCGTCTGGAAGAGAGGAAACAGTTTCTGGTTGTGCAACTGTAGTACGTTTTGGCAATTGAACAACAATTGCCTTCGCAGCAGCTTTGATTTTTTCTGAGCGTTCCCACGGAGAACGCTCAGGTAATTGCTCAATCAACGCCAGCAGTTCGGGTAAGTCCAAGGTTTCTGAAATACAAGGGATTTCGCTGGAGTCAGCCGGAACTTTGTCGATCACTGTAATCCGAGTGTCGATAGTTGTCCCATGTTTTGAGTAAACCTTGCCGTTAACCCCGACCGACATTAAAACTCGTGCTTCCGAGTGCCACTTAACAAAAGTCTCACGCCAGCTTGGGTTAGCCGGAGAGAACCAGTTGGCTGTGATTGTTACCAGCCGTCCACCGTCAGCCAGTCTTTGCAATGCCGAGTTGATGTGGCTCTTAGTTGCGTCGGGATTGCGACTGCTGATTTTGGGAGATGCAGAGAAAGGTGGATTCATCAGCACAACTGAGGGCTGAGTCTTGCCAACCAGATAGTCGTTAATTTGTTCCGCGTTTACTGAGAATAGTGGTGTGCCAGGGAATAATCGCCGCAGAATCTTACTTCTATCGGGTGCAAGCTCGTTGAGCATCAGACTTGCACTGTGCAGTTTAGCCATTTGTGCCAATAGGCCAGTTCCGGCACTTGGCTCCAGCACCAAATCAGTAGCTTGTATAAATCCTGCTTTGGCTACCAGATAAGCAAGCGGCAGAGGGGTGGAGAATTGCTGAAGCTGTACTGACTCTTCACTACGCCGTGTTTGGGTTGGGCAGAGGGCTGTTAATTCTTCTAATTGTTGCACAACCACTTGAGGTTGTTGTGATAAAATCCTAATTCCCAGATGACGCAGATATAAGATTTGCGCTACTTCCACTGCTTCGTAAGCGTCTTTCCACTGCCACGCACCGGACGCAGCACTGCCTAGAAAATAGCGATTCATCTGAGCTTGAACAGTTTTCGTAGAGAGAGGGCGATTATCTGTTAAAACTTTTGCAAGCTCTTGGGCAACACTAATAACTGACTGCCCATAATCGATTACTGTTTGCAAATCGAATAAAGAACCTTGAGTGAAAAGTTGCTGTACCATTGCATCACTCACAATATTATTTTTTCACTTTTGCTATGGCGAAGCCTTCCTCTTACTAATAAATGAGGCAAGTAATTGCCTCATTTAAACCTTTGAACGTTCAGATATTTATTCTTCGGTGATCAGCCGAGGCTTAAAAAGCGAATTAGCCAGCTTTACGCGGTCTGCCTGGCTTGCGCTTGCCTGAAGAATTTACATCAACCTTTTTAGTTTTCGGTAATTTGTTGGCAGCATTGTTAGCTTTATTTGAACGAGTAGTACGTTTTGGTTGCGGTGAAATCTCTTTAACTGGAGGCAGTAATCTCAATGGACTTCTTTCAGAAGTAGGGGAAAGGGGAAGGGGTAAAGGGGAAAGGATGGAATTTTCTCTTTCCCTTTCCCTTTCCCCTTTTCCCTTTAACCTTTCGCCTTCATTACTGGTACGATGAATAGCTTCATCCTCTAGTGTCCAAGGATCTGGCAACTTTTCAAAAGTCATCGCATGTGGTGTGATTACTTCTGATACTGATGGGATTGTAGAAGCTGCTATATTTCCATTGCTAACCGAAACCACATTACTAGCGTAAGCAGTCGATACAAATAGTCCGTTAATGAACTCGAATATAACGAGAGTAACGAATGCCCAAAAGATAGCTACGATTGTCAAAGTGAGTAGAGATTGTATATCCATGATTATTTCTTAACTAAGTATTTGTAATTTTCAATTGATTTACGCAAAGCGGATTTGATCCTTGTCCAAATATGAAGCGAATTTGAACATATCCTCTCTTCAAGAGAGGACTTCACTCTAAATTTAGCGTAGCGTACCTATAAATCCCGGATTTCTCACCACACCTCGAATGGAGGAGTAATGAGTAGTGAGTAAGGAGTAGTAAAATCTTTACTTATTACCTCATGACTTTTTACTTATTACTCATCATCAAATGTAAAGGAGCTTGTGAGAAATGCAGGTAAATAATCCAACCAAATCTCTCCATCATTTTAAAATTTATTTACAAAATAAAGCGAATTTTATTGTTTATCTATTTAAAGATTTCAAGTATTATATTTATAGATTTGCTTAAAGATAAACGTTAGAGTTAAGTCTATGATTAAGATTTGATTTGTTAGCTAATTCTTGAAATAAAAAATTTTACCCAAACGAAAAATAAAAGTAGTCCTCACAATTAATTGAAAGTATGCCCAGCCCAACTACGGACTTAGTGCGCTCTTACCTCAAAGAAATCGGACGCTACCCTCTGCTAACTCCTGAGCAAGAAATTACAAATGCAAGGGCGTTGCAGCAGATGATGGCGATTGAAGAACAGCGATCAAACCTCGCACTCCCTAGCTATCTAGTTGGTATACAAAGCAGGTAAGCTGAGGAAAGCACCTAGCAGCAGTAAAAAATTAGTGATAGTAAAGTTGCCTCGCCATCGCCCAGAACGAAAATTCAGTAACATCAAACGAATAATTTTAGAATGTTCGCTCATCGAATGTGTGCATTGTGGTAAAGAGTTAGTTCTACGTAGACCAAGGCACATGCGTAAAACCATTCAAACAATGGATGGTGCAGTGTTTGTGGCAGGTAAAAGTAAAGAATGTACCAATCCCAATTGCACACATTTTGGTAAACATTACTACGCTACTGGGGTGCTAAAGTACAGTCTGCCTTACAGTACCTACGGGCTAGACGTGCTGGCATTTATTGGTTGGCAACATGAACATGAGCATCAACAGTTGGTAGAAATTCAACGCTCATTAAACCAGCGCGGTGTTGAAATTAACGAAAGCAATGTGGGCAAGTTATACGGTCAATTTTTGGCACTGTTGGGTGGAACGATTGCACATACGGCTGAGAAGTTAGCTGCGACAGCGATTGAACATGGTGGTTTGATTTGGGCAATTGATGCCTTACAGCCAGAGGGTCATGGGACTTTGTTGTATGTGTTATACGAGGTATTAAGTGGCACACCAGTTAGTGCAATTCAATTGCCACAGGCACAAGCACAACGGTTAATTGAGTGGCTGCAACCATATAAGGAGTTGCCGTACACAGTGCTGGCAACATTATCAGATGGGGAATCAGCAATCATCGCGGCAATAAATTCAACTTGGACAGATGTACCACATCAACGTTGTCAGGCACACTTCCTAAGTAATTTGAGTGAATCTGTGCTGCCATTAGATACAAAGCTCCGACAGCAATTAAAGGCAGATTTAGACGGGCTGCCAAAAGTTCCTGATTACTCTGAAAGACCCCAAAAACCAAGCTCCGAACAGCAGCTAGATAGTACCCCCCTTTTTCAGTCATCCCCTATTTGTCACGAGACGCAGAATTAATGGCAGTGGAAGCTCAAATTCGTGCGGCGATTCGGGATTGTGTCAATCGCACAAGTCGCAAACCGTTTAGTTGGGGTGGTTTAATGGGCTACCAGCAACTATTAGCTATTGGAGAAGTACTACGTAGTTTACCATACCGGGAAATTGATACAGATTATTTATCTCTGTTATCAGTATGGGTGGACCTTGCCTTAAGTAATAATCGTTCAGTCGCGTCTGACTTGTCAGAGGCGCACCAATGGTTGCGACGAATTGCTAATTGTTTGCGCTATCCTAATAATTCTGACCGTACCTCAGATGATGTAATCGATATTACAGAGACTGCCCAAATCCCTTTAACAAGCTTTCAAGTTCGGCGTGAGATGGAAGAGTTATTACAGATGTTTCAACCTGACCATCAACAAAATCCGGCACAGTTTGCTCTCAAAAAAAAGTTACAACGTTTATGGGATAAATACAGTACTGACTTATTACACTGCTATGATATCCCTGGTTTGCCACCAGATAACCTGAAAATCGAGTCTTTATTTAGTCATTTGCGTCGCCATCAGCGACGTATTAGTGGACGCAAATCAACTGTTGAATTACGTGATTTGGGCCAATATCAAGTTCTATTTGTAGCTCAAAACGAAAAACAGTTACTTCAACAAATTCGGGAAGTACCTATAGCTGAGTATAAAACTCAACGTCGTAGATTAGCGATCGCACAAGCTCCTCGCCAACAAAAACGTCGCCTTCATCGTAATCCAGTTAGCACAATACAATCTTTGGTCAATCAACATCAGGGACTTCTCACTGTGCTTGAGTTTCAAGCTCTTAAATACTAATTAGACAGCCAGGGATCCCGACAGCAATAAACGAGCCAAGCATCCAGCAGGTATGAGTATTCCCTCTAACATCACAGACACAGAAAGGGAAAGATTAACCGCCTTACTGCCTCTCTTGACTCAATCTCTGTGGATAGA
The DNA here is from genome assembly GCF_015207005.2 of Desmonostoc muscorum LEGE 12446. Classification (GTDB taxonomy): domain Bacteria; phylum Cyanobacteriota; class Cyanobacteriia; order Cyanobacteriales; family Nostocaceae; genus Nostoc; species Nostoc muscorum. Next base: position 449,123 of record NZ_JADEXS020000002.1, on the reverse strand, counting down.
GCAAAGACTTTACGAAATAATCCAAGAACATATCAGCAACCCCAGAAGAAAGGGTGTGAACGATTTAGCATCAATAGATATACGTAAAACAACGTTGTTGCCGGACAGCAAGTATTCATTTGGGTTTGGTGCGCCAACCGACTTGGCACTACCGATAATTGCGTCCTATCGGGTATTTCTGGATAAAGACTATAAATGGATTCTGCCGTTTAACGAATTCGCCGAAGATTTTCTCCAACACCTGTGGACTAACTACTTCCGCAAATACTTAGTATCGGAGAAAACAGCAGGAAATACAGTCGGCACAAAAATCAGCCGCAATCAAGAGATTTGGGAAAGTCTTTATATCTCAGCGCAAAGTTATCTGAATCAGCACTTGGTGAAAATAGTCAATTCCAGTAAATCTAAAGAATTAAAGCTAACACCAGGCTAAAAGTTAATAGGAGCAAAGGAGCGGTAAATAATCGCTCTTACATTACTCTGGTCAAAAAAATCTGAGCCAAGTTTTAAAAAACAGACAGAAAATGGGTTTTGAGCTTCATACGTTGAGTTAGTGTATGCTTGTTAATGTATAAATCTAATCTTATTTTACGTTCAAATGTCTATTCCTGAAATTACCCAAAAACTTTTAACAGCCAAAGAAAACAAGGGGCTGACTTTTGCAGAATTAGCAGAAGTTTTGCAATGTAATGAAGTATGGATTGCCTCTGTAATTTATCGGCAAGCGAGTGCTTCACCTGAAGAAGCAAAGTTATTAGTTGATACATTAGGGCTTGATATAGACGATGCTAAAGAACTGAGTAAATATCCGATAAAAGGTAGTGATGCTGTTGTTCCAACTGACCCTTTTATTTATCGGTTCTATGAAATTATGCAGGTGTATGGACTTCCACTAAAAGATGTAGTTCAAGAAAAGTTTGGTGATGGAATTATGAGTGCTATTGATTTTACTTTGAATGTAGACAAGGAAGAAAACCCAAAAGGCGAACGCGTGAAAATTGTTATGTCAGGTAAATTCCTGCCTTACAAAAAATGGTAATTTTCTTGGGCGTAGATACTTTCAATTGAATTGCAAAGTGCCTGCAAGTGTTTGTTAATATACAGGTAAAATCGTTAGGATTTTAGCAGTCTGCTCCTCTCCATTCCATCTCCCGGAAACACCTATTGAGCCAAAATGACTATTACCTGCAAACTTCTTTTAGAAAATCACGCTCAAGATTGGCAAGAAGCAACTGTGCATCCCTTTCTAGAACAGTGTCAATTAGGTATAATTCAACCCCAGCAATTCAATACATGGTTGATGCAAGATTATCTGTTTGTTGTGGAATTTACGCGGATGGTAGGGCGAGTATTAGCCAGCGCACCTCCAGAACATTTTGATGTGATACTTGGAGGACTGGCAGCTCTTAAAGACGAACTCAATTGGTTTAAAGAAAAAGCTACCCAACGACAACTGGATCTTAATATAAAAAAACAACCAACCTGTAGAGAATATTGTGAATATATGCATAGTTTTGCAGACAAGCCTTATCCTGTGCAAGCAACTGCATTTTGGGCTATTGAATTAGCCTATAATCAAGGTTGGCAACTACCAGGTAAGATGCCTGCACCTTACGATGAATTTGCACAAAGATGGGGAAATACTGATTTTACAAAATATGTAAAACTTTTGTCACAGCAAGCTGATGAGGTTTTAGAAACGGCACAGGAAGATATTCAAAAACAAGCTGAAGAATCTTTTTTAATGGTTGCAAAATTTGAACATAATTTCTGGCAGATGGCTTTTCACACAGCACAGTGTGAATCAAAATAGTTTTCACCGGACGAGTGTGAAATACCCGTAAATTCTTCTTAATTTCCTACAGCAAAACCTAAATTTCACACCCAAAAACCAGTAATATCAAGGGTTAGCGCTTTTCAAGCGTGCCATTCAATTATGACCCAACATTGGGAATCAACTTAACCGGAACATGACCTTAGCAAGCTTGCCAAACCCTTGAGTAAAGGCATATTCAATTTCTGCGGAATCACAAATCTCTGTTAGTTTTGATTTCAGCCCAGGAAGTTCTCTAACCTTAATACAGATATTTACATATACATCCTTAGTTTCCACATGAAATAGTCAGCAAATTATATAGACAATAAGCTGGAGATGATACACTGCATATCAAATCTTGCCACTGTTGTAAATGACTATACTTGCTTTTTTATATTGGCGAGTTTTATAGAACCCATTTGACATCTTGTGAGGTTTTGAATTAAGGTACTCCTCAGCATCTAAAATCCAATACTAATGGCGTATTCCAGCAACCTCACTGATGCAGAATGGGAAATTTTTGAACCCTTATTGCAAGAGATATTACCGACTAAGAAGCAGACTCGACCGACCAACTGGCCAAAGCGAGATATCTTCAATGGAATTCTCTATCAACTAAAAAATGGATGCAATTGGCAAGACTTACCTAAAGACCTCCCCCCTTATTCCACTGTATATTGGCACTACAAACAGTGGCGAGCAGCCGGGGTATTTGAGGAACTGATGAGTGTCTTACATGGACAAGTGCGTGAACAGGTAAAAAAAAAACCGCACTGGACGACATTGATCATCATTGACTCCCAAGCAGTGAAAAATACCTGCAACGCCAGTGTGGAGTCGAAAGGTTTTTGCTTCTACAAAGCCACCAACGGTATTAAAAGGCATTTGGCTATTGACACCCTTGGGTTTCCCTTTTTTACGCTCTGTACTCGCGCCAATGTCTCGGATGATGCCGGATTAATTGAGATGTTTACTCTCAACATCGACTACTTCAAGTCAAAACCTATCGATATTCCCAAGATTACTATCCTGCTAGATCATGGGTATCACCCAGAATATTTGACTCAGGAGTTAGAGCGAATTTACCCAGAGATCATGACCAAAATTCAGTTTCAACTTTCTACGAAACCCTCAAAACAAGAGAAAGCGGCACAAGGAAAATCTGGATTTGTTCCGGCAATAGCTAGATGGGTGATCGAACGCTCCAATGCTTGGATGGAGCGCTGTAAAATTCTGGTTAAGAACTTTGAACGAACCCTGGTTAGTGCCACTGCCAAACTCAATATCTGCTTCATCAGGCTAATGATTAAGAGGCTTGCAGCACCTTCTTAGATGTCAAATGGGTTCTATACTGTGCGATAATGCTGGACGCGATCGCTTACGGGAGACACGGCAACACCGTTGTCGTCTTTTGCAAGTGGTATTAGATTTAAGATGGGGAAATATACTTCTTGGAAAATCAGAAAATTTGGCATCGAACTAACAAATTAAATTCGCAATCTCAAATGCCGGCGATATTTCTAGATAAAGATGGCACTTTAATTGAAAATGTACCAAACAATGTTGATCCGCAATTAATCGAAATGAAAATCGGTGCTATTGAAGGATTACAAATACTTAGCAAAGCTGGATATAAATTAATTGTGATTACTAACCAGTCGGGAGTAGCACGGGATTATTTTCCAGAATCTGCCTTGGCGGGAGTGGAAGCGCGATTGAATGAAATATTAGAAAAAGCGGATCTATCGCTAGATGGGTTCTACTACTGTCCCCATCATCCAAATGGTGTAATATCTGAGTATGCAATTGCTTGCGAATGCCGTAAACCAAAACCAGGCTTGATTTTACGTGCAGCTAGCGAACAAAATATAGATTTAGCAAATTCTTGGTTTATTGGTGATAATCTCAGTGATGTAGAAGCTGGACATAGTGCAGGGTGTAAAACGATTTTGATAGATCAGGGTAATCAATATCAGCCCCAAATGTCTCGTTTAGGAATTGCTGACTATATTTTGGTTAACCTTTCAATAGCAGCACAGGTGATATGTAAGCATTCAATATCTAATTTTAGGGTTTCTGGCATGGAGTTATAGAAATTGCTGGAAACCTAGAAAAATTTAGATTTATGGCACACAATCTACTACTTTAGTCAAATAATTTGTCCTTCTACAATAGACTTCTCAAATATGCCGCACCAGTATAATAAATAGTTCCTTATCGTCTAGTGCTTGAAATGACTGTACCTGTTTAAATTCGGCTTTTTTCCATGCTTTGAGCGCACGTTCATTAAATGCTGCCACTGTAATGCGAAATAGGGTGGGATTAAACTTTGAACTTTTGGATGATGTGTTACTTGAGTTACGTGATAGCCATGAACAACATCAGCGTAATGCGTGAAGAACATCAACGTACCACAAACGCAGCATTACAAAGTCTTGAGTCTATCTTGTTACAGTTGATTAGAAGTAATTCTTGAGATGCGATTATAGGAGGTAACGACCGCAGGTAGCGTGTAAGAGTACCTACGGTCAAACTTGAGTTATTGAGTATCGTCTTTATCTTTAGAGGTTTCCAGCGAATAGCGTACACCCATAGGTATAAAATCCATGTGTAAAAGCGCCCATAAGGGGATTATGACCGTTAGGACAGCAATAATTTCAATCCCCCTTTTGAACCAACGATTTCCCAGACACCCCAGCCGTAAAACCCAACCCAATCGCCGCCATAGTCACACTGGGCTTAATAAACAACGTCGCAATTCCAATAATTGCACCCCAAAGACAGCCATAACAGCAAAGGATAATCAACTGATTTTTGGGTTTAGCCCTTTCGTCTGATATTGTATGAACGAGCAGGATTTAGCCGTTCAGCAGGAATATAGCTTAGGAAATACTAATGAACTTAAGCATTCAACAGATTGTGCCGGAGGACGTTGCATTAATGGAAGCTCTATTAGCGACCTTTGGTGAGGCGTTTGATGAGGTGGAAACCTATGGGAATCTGCAAGGGTGCAGACTATCTGCGGCAACTGCTCGATAGTGACTACTTCATTGCGATCGCCGCATTGAAAGAAGGTGAGGTCGTTGGCGGTCTTACTGCCTACGAGCTTAAAAAATTCGAGCAGGAGCGCAGCGAGATTTACATCTACGATCTAGCTGTTGCCGCCGCACACCGACGGCAAGGGATCGCAACGGCATTAATTCAGAAGCTGAAAGAAGTTGCAGCAGCTTATGGAGCTTATGTCATTTTCGTCCAGGCGGATATTTGTGACGATCCAGCCATTAAACTTTATACAAAGCTGGGCGATCGCGAAGACGTATTGCATTTCGACATACCAGTTAATGGCGGCAATAACAATGCCTAATGCTTATCCGAGTAGTGGCTTTTCGAGAAGGCATACTAGAGAGCAGGTCAATTTTTTACAATTTTAAGTATCACAGAGGTGATTGACATACTCCCCGGAATAGAATTCGGGGGATTCAAGGCTCAAACAGCAATTGCAGTTTCATACCGATTTATATCGCCTAACCCAATGGATAATGCCCCAACCATTTAAATATTACGTGCAGCGTTATCGTCTCTCTCATTAATTGAGTAAATGGTATTACGAATTGAGCTAACGTTTGTAAACCAAAAAGCCGGCTATTGCATCTAAAAGTGCTTCTGGCTCATCTGCGCGGATCAAATGACTGCTATTCTCAAAAATTCTCAAATCGGCATTAGGAATTGCCTGAGCAATTTCTTCAGAAAACTCTGGAGCGCAAATCCAGTCATACCGGCCTGCAATAACTAAAGTGGGTGCAGTAATTTTATGTAACTGGTCAAGAATATTGTAGGTGCGGAGGAAACCGCCAAAAGCAACATTGATCGCATCAATTGAGAGAATATTCCGGCTCCATGCAATGCCTGACTTAATAGGATCGTATCTTAGCGAATACATTGGTCCCAACACTTGAAAATACTGTCTTAGCTGTTCCTCATTTTCAAAGTTCCCATCCCAAAGTCGCTGAACGCTTACTTTTTGTTCCTCAGTTCCTTTTGATGCTAAGATTTCTTTGGCTCTTTCTAAAAAGCCACTATGGGCTGCCGTGGCAATCACAATCAGATGAGAGACATTCTGAGGATAGCGTACTGCATAAGTTAGAGCCACCATACCACCATAAGAACTACCAATCACAACAATTTTCTCCAGACCAAGGTGTTGGCGCAATGCTTCCATATCTTCAACATTATTGTCTAAAGTATAGGTTTCTTTAGACCCACGGGCAGACCTTCCTTGACCGCGATGGTCAAAATAAACTAGTTGTAGTTTTTGGCTTAAAGTCGAGAAAGTTGGTTTGAAGGAAGTATGATCCGCACCAGGCCCCCCGTGAATTAGAAAGGCAACAGGTTTAGAGCAGATGCTCGCCCCATCCACCACTAGTGCAGAACCTTCCACATCAAAGAAAATCTCTGTATCTCGTATTTTCGCTCGCATTTTCGGCATATATAAAATCAAATGACTTCAAATATATATCAGACTTTTACCCTTATTTTGGGAACTACCGTGTCAGGCTTCGTAGTAAGTGCGAGGATATCTGTGTGGCTAAAACTTCAGGTTCTAGGTTTTGGTTCTGTACAACAAGTAGATCGTAAAGTAGCGGAGCCTGTTCCAGATGGGTCAATCCATCGTTTGAAAATGAGTGCTGGCAGTATATAATTCCAGTTCACATCCATTTTTGTGATGAGTATGTTTATATACTTTCTGGGGTAGTTGAAACTGGGGGAACAACATTATCTACGGGAACATTTTGGTTTACCCCTGGCAACATTCGCCAGGGGCCGCACAAAGCCATAACAGACGTTGAACTTCTAACAATTCGCCTGAGAGCAATGGGAGCTTTTGAACTCGATTCCGGTTTGTAAGGGTGCAAGTTGCTATCAAATATTTTCAATTGGGCTGTTCCAGACTCAAATCAATCACCTCAAGGACATCTGGCAACCAGCGAACGTGTTCAATCATTTTGTTATGAGTCCGAGCTTTGTCTGTGATAAGTCTGACATAACTTTAATCCTCTTTTATTGTTACCCAATTACTCAAAACAGCTATGTAGCAACATCAAAAGAAATAGATTTAGCCCATTAATTATTTATCTCCCACCCAGTCCGGGTAAAAAACTACTCAAAAAACTTTGCTCCTTTGACGCTGAGTCTTCTGAGCATAAAACATTCTCTAGCCCTCGCTGATTACTCTGAATCTCCTGCATATTAAGAGAATGAATCACCTGGGCTAACTCTGGATTGTCTTCTAACAGCTCGGCTTCAAGCTCTAACTCCTGGTGCAACAGTTGGGCATTCCGGCGCAAGAACATCTGCTGATTGTGTCGCTGTCTAATAAGGGATTCAGTTAGGTGTAATTGTTCTTCAAAACTCAAATCGTCGTATTCGTTATACATTTTATTCAACTCCAATTAAGAGGATGTTTGAAAAGTCGGGTATGTTGTAAAAAAGCTCTCTCAGTATAGGCTGTGAATAGATAATAAACAGCACTGAGAGAGCGACATGAGTAAAGCTTACCCGAGTAACCTGAGCCGTGCACAATATGAATTTCTGAGCGACTTGATTCCAGAAGCGAAACCAGGTGGTCGTAAACGTGAAGTCGATATGTGGGAAGTCCTGAATGCAATTTTTTACATCCTGCTAGAAGGAGTCAGATGGCGATGCCTTCGGCAACCCGAAGCGGGAACGCTACCTGGGGACTTTCCTGCTTGGCAAACAGTGTACACATATTTCCGAAACTGGCGTAAAGACGGGACATGGTTGCACATTCACGATACTCTGCGAGAATGGACGAGAATCGAAATTGAACGTCATCCAAGTCCATCGGAAGCGATAATTGATAGCCAAAGCGTCAAAAGTGCCGCAATGGTGAGTCAATCAGTAGGCTTTGATGCCGGCAAGAAAATTAAAGGACGCAAGCGATTTATGACCGTTGATACCTTGGGATTAGTGCTGAGGGTCTTGGTAACAGCGGCTAATGTAGGTGAGAGAGAAGGGGGCAAACAAGTTCTCCAACGAGTCAAAAACTCAGGGGAGCAAGTATCTCGTTTGACCATCCTCGCTCGTTGATGGTGGTTTCGACGGTGAGTTGTTTATGCAGTGGGTGATGGACTTTTTTCGTTGGATTGTACAGGTAGTGCTGCGACCAGAGCAAACCAAAGGCTTTGTTTTGCTCAAAAAGCGTTGGGTGATAGAACGCACTTTTGGTTGGTTAATGGGGTGTCGGCGATTAGTCCGTGATTATGAGTTATTACCCGAAACATCTGAAAGTTTTATCTACCTTGCTATGATCCGTATTATGGTGAGGCGACTGGCTTAATTTTTGACTTCCTAAAACTTTTCAAACACCCTCTAAACCAAAGTATTCTGCGGAAAGTTCCATCAAGTATTTGAGAGCTAAACAGTCGCCATAACTAGTGTATATTTGAGCAATAGTTTTGAAGATTTCTAATATATTATCAGGCGTTACTTCAGTAAAACGAGAAGCTAAATTAAATGCTGAGTTTTCATCTTCTGGCTCTAGTGGCGGTGCGTCTGTCCAGACTATTAAACCTCGCTTGTCCAGTTCTGCTAAAGAAATATCATTCACAGCATCCACAACGGAATCAGGCGCATACTTTATTAATAGCTTAATCACCAAATAACACCTCCATAAAGTAATTGATATCCCAGCCTCAATCTTGTAATGAATTCGTCAGTATTACGATTGCCCCAAACAGGATTACTACGGCTTTTTATCCAGTTGATTGGACTATGACAAATCTCATTATGACAACGGTAGCACGTAGGAAATGTAGATTGACCAATGATGTCGTTGCCGTAGTAAGCGTGATGGATTTCTTCACTTTTCTTAGTCAGACAGACTACACAATAATTGTGAGTTTTTCTGTGAGCGATGCCTACGGCGGGCTACGCCAACGCTACTTGTTTTCTGTACTCTTTAGGATTACCATATCGAGCATTCCAGTTTAATTGTCTGGGTAGCCGAGATTTTCTAATAGTAATGTTACTCCCAAATCGTTTAACTCTTGCCCTGTTAATTCGTGCCACTTCTGCTTGATTTCCTGAAAATGCGGTCTTCTTCCTAATCCTGTTGCCCATTTTCTAATTTCTTCGTACCAGTCAACCTGCTGCTGTGAGGATTGCTGATTATTTTTAGAACTATTAACAGTGTCACCATTCGGTTTGGAATCTTGCTTCTGCTCCATACCTTTGATATCAAATTCAGGTATTAAAGCTATAAAAGGATTACCACGAGTTGGAATTACCAGAGCATATCGAACTCCGGCTTTATCTAACATTTCGCAAGCCTGTCGTAATACTTCCAAAATCTCCTTTTTAACATTTACAAAGTCTTGAGGATGTTCAAGAATATAAGAGGATGTTTGCCCTGTTGCAATGAAACAAACGTTCTTCAGAGATGGACGACTAAATCCTGTTTCTCCAGACAATGGAGACTGGCCCATAAAGATGCCATGCCCTTTAAGTCCAGCAGTAAACTTGATGACGTAGTTCCAGAACCCTTGCAAGTCTTTGGCAGTGTCAGCATCAACCATTCCCGGAAGTCCCTTGCCACCACCATAAACACTGTCAACTTCATCTTGGGCAAGAAATAATTCGGGAACGCCCTGACATTCACCACCAACAATTGATACTCTTGCTTTCTGTTTGTCAATTTGGTCTGTGGCAAAGGTAATCCAGTTTTTTAATTCTTTCATGCCGTCAAACTTACGTGTGAATCTGCACAGCCATCTGGTGACATCATCCTTTGGATCGCTGCCAATCACAATTGCCGGGCTTTGAGATTTTGCAGCAATTTTATTGATAATCACGCCTGCAAGAGTGGACTTCCCAGATTGTGTTCCACCAGAAAGGTAAAAATGGTGATTGCTGCGAAGGGTCATATTTTGATTAGATGCAGCATCACACAGTTCATCAATCCAAGCACCATCAATTCTGATGTACTCAGGATAATTAGCTGCTAAGGCTCGGAGAACTTTCATCGCACCCGGATTAATCACGGACTGCACAAATTCTTCATCAATATCAGCAATATCGGGATTGGGAATACCAGTCGGTGAAGGTGATTGTTGTGCTGGTGGTTCTGGGAGTGTAACCAACCCTTGCAACTGATATTCAGCTATCCACCGGGGGCGCTCTTGCACTGGTAGCCGATTCACATAGTCAGCAACTCGGCGTTTAGCTGCGATCGCAGTGGTGACATAATCATAAACAGCTTCACCTTGTAAATGCTGTTTAAGTGATTTCAGGTCAGCTTCTTCTAAAGAGCGGTATACTTTCTGTTTGCCTTCGCTGAAGGAGGCAGAGACTCCAAATAAGCCAGCACTCAGCGTTCCAGCACCAAGCAGCATCCCGGTTGTTATCCGGTCAGTATTTAAGAAAAAAGGAGCAGATAAGCATAATACTGCACTCGCTCCTAAAGAACATAAGATAGTCCGTTCTGCATGAATCACCCCACTGGCAGTCAGACGTTGTAATTCAAATCCCATAATTTATCTCACCCCCAACGCAACACCTGCTGCAACTAATGTCAAGAAAACAAACAGGAATATCACTCCAGGCATTAACCCAATGGTGAAAGTCTTGCGGTTGAAACCGAATCCTTTAACGACTAAGCCAGCAAAGTTGAACAAACCTACAGAAATACCGCAAATACAAATCATGCTGATGATCCACAGCACAAACTGACTGACTGGGCTAGCAACTGAGAGAAACCCCATCAACATTGACAGCCCGACTCCACAAACTGCATATCCAACAAAGGACAGTTTAATTTGCATAACCTAAAATCGGAATGAATCTCCCACTTCATCAAATGCTTTCTCGTATCCCCCCAACTGGCGTTGTTGTTCCTGAGAACCAAAGGCATGACGGATCACCGCCTCCCCATGTAATCCCCTGGTTCGCTGCAAATCTTCCTCAATCTTCATGGCTTCTTGGGAATATGCCAATTGGTTTTTATACATCTCTGCCAAGGATTGCAACTGCTTGAGCCTGTGCCGAGAAAATTTAGTGTGCAACCACTTCTGTGCTTTTAAATTGCCAGCCACTTCTGCTTCATCCAGAACCTGCTGTGCTGTAGTGTAAGCTGGCAATGTGTAGCGATCGCGGATTGATGAAGGTAAATTACCCTCAATTTGGGTAGCATCCCCAACTCTTAAATCCGTTGATACTACTCCATCACCTTTACCACCAAATAAACCAGGAAGCCATTTTCCTAACATTCCTTTCTCCCCTTTAACTACTAATTAAAGAATTCAGAAGTCAGGAGCCAGAAGCCAGAATAAAGAATTGTAGTACTGAATGAATAGACTATAAAGCATTAAATTTTCACTTTTCAAATCTACCTATTCAGTTCTCCTGAATTCTGACTCCTGACTCCTTTGTATAACTCTCCTGAACTTGTTGAACTTGTGAGCCGATATATCGGGTTATGCCATATATCCCCATGAACGAAAACATCAGAATGGTAAAAGCTGCGATCGCAGTTTGAGCCATCATTCCCCGTTGCATCAATTCCTCAATCTGTCTATTGGACTGCGATCGCACTCTCGACTCATCAATAATTTGCTGGACTACCAGGAATTCTTCTGTTGTCAGATTTTCTAGTGTTAAGCCGGACAGATTCAATTCCCCGTCTTTCTTCAGGTGAATATTTAATGCTTTGCGATGGGTTTGGTCTTGTTGCTCCATATATTGCCACGCCCAAAACGAGGGTTAATAGCAGCAGATTCAGTACTGCTGCTACCAAGATCAATTTATTCGGCTGCATTTGTTGGGCTAATGCCGAAAATACCCGCAACGAGTTCGTCACCGATTGCACGAAAGGAATCTACGTCAGCTTCCTCCTCCATCGCCTTAGAGACAAACTTACTCACCACGTCCTTGGGGGCATTGCGAATCGTTGATAACAACTGGTCAGCTTTATCAGTTGTGTAAGCATCAATCCCGACGTTGAGAACATCCTCCAAGGATTGAATTTCTTGATTTGAAACCTGGGATGCATGAGCGATCGCTCCTTGTAATGGAGGAGTGGATTTACGGCGGGGTGAGTTCTTACCTAACTTGCCATTGCCATTTTTGGACTTGCCATTAGCAGTGGTCAAAGCAGTTGATTTCTTGGCTTGTGCAACTTGAATTGCCACTTCCTGGGCTTCGGCATCATTCAAATTATCAACATCCATGCCAATAGCTGATGCGGCGGACAAAATATCGCCCTCATCGAACTCAATCCCTTGCAAAGTAAGTATTTGTTTGATTTTTTCCATATTATTTTGTTTCTTATATGGTACTACACCACTAATATAGTCTATATTGGCTACATATCACATAAGAACCCAAAAATATTTATTTGTAGGGTTCTTGTCCCATAACCAATCTCATTTGATAATCTGGGTGATTAAATATGGATGCAACAATGCCTAGAACAAAAGCACAGGGAATGACCAGGATTGAACTTTACGTGCCAACAGCACTCTTTGAAGAAGCGGAGGAACTGGCCGACTTTGAGGGGTGGAAATTATCAGAATTGCACCGTGTATTTTGGGAAAACGGTTTTGGCGTTTATGTTGAACGCAGTAACAAGAGAATGATTAACAAACGTCTTCGTGGAAAACTGGAGGACAATACTGAGCCTGTAGAAGATTAAGCTGGAGCAGCTGGAGCGCCCAGGAAAACCTGGGCATTAAATTATTAGAGGAGATATGGATCAAAATATGTACACCCTTGCTTGGGTAAAAACAGCTTGCGAACACGTTTTAGGTAAGAATATTTCTCAAAGAGCTTGGCGTAACTGTTTGCGAATATGTGGCGTTCAGCCTTACAAGCGAGAAGTCAAGCTCAAAGAATGCTGCTATTTACTAGGATTATTTTATCTCAAACGTCAAAACCCTTTCAAAAAGTATTCTTTGTCTGACGTTTCATTATTATTGATGAAAGAGAAAGAACGACTTTCCAAATTTGGCATTGATTTAGAAAACCCGGAATTTCCACTTTTAGGGCGAGAATTACCAGACTATATCTATGAAAAAACAGGCTACAAAGTGACTTTGCGAACCTTGTACCGTTGGGCATCTAAACGCCGTATGACTTTCTCTAAGTTACAGATTATCAACCAAAAAGAATTGAGTCGATGGCTAGAATTGGCAAATATAGCGAAGGCACAGTAGTTAGCTTTTTGAGATAGATGTTGACTTTCAATCTCTGGCATTTTTCTCTAGATACTGGCGTACTCCAGCACTCATTGCTAATAGGTTTGGTTGTATACTTTTCCCTAAAAAATCTTCGACTACATGAGCAATTGTACTTGTGAGAAAGAATGGTACTCCCTTGATTTGTTTCGCGTCAATCACTAGTTCACCACGGCTTTCAATCAGGGCTATTTCATTCTAAATGTAGACGCAATATGGTAGAATTCATCGCCAGCTCTACTTCAAGTATCTACTACCGTGTCTGAAATCGAAATTATCAAAGCTTTTGCAGGTCTAGAAGACCCCCGTCGCCGCGCCGGACAGCGACATACTCTACCATTATGTCTTGCGCTGTTCACATTGGCGATCGCCGCAGGCAATAAAGGATTTCTAGCAATTGGAGATTGGATTTCAAGCTACCGTGAGGAGTTGATAGACCTCTTGAAACCGACAAAGAATAGGCTTCCTTCTTACAGTACAGTCCGTCGTAATTTATTACACATAAATTACGAAGAGTATTCCGTATGCCTTGCGAATTTCTTTGACATCAAACCACTGCCTGGAGAAACTGTTGGTATGGATGGTAAAGTCCTCAAAGGCTCATATCAAGTAGAAAATGATAATCCACATTCTGATTCCCACCCAGCAATTATGTTGGTCAGTGCTTACCTTGTAGAGCGAGGATTGATTTTAGAACCGTTTGAAGTTGATGCCAAAACCAACGAAATAAAAGCATTACCTGAGTTGATTGAGAAACTGGCTCTCAGGGGAGTAGTTTTTGCCTTTGATGCTATTAATACACAAAAAAAACTTGTGAGTTGATTATCAACAGTGGCAATGATTATATTGCTGCCTTGAAAGGGAATCAACCTAGTTTATTCAAAGATATCAAAACTAATTTTACACCGGAATTTTCTTTTGAGCAGATAAATAAAGGTCATGGTCGAATCGAAAAGCGACATGTCAGTATTTGTCAAAATCTTGATGGTATTCGTCCTTGGCCTGGACTTACCACTTTGATTCAAGTCAAATCAGAACGTCAGGTTTTCACACACAATGTAATTGAAGTAACTACTGAGACTCGTTATTACATTTCATCTCTAACTGAAACGGCTCAACAAATAGCTGAACGAATCAGAGGATATTGGGGTGTTGAGAATAAAGTTCATTACGTTCGGGACGTTACCCAAGGTGAAGATGCATCCCGAATTCGCACTACACCCTTACCTCAGATTTTTGCGCTCACTCGCAATTTTTCACTCAATTTATACCGAAACAATATGTTTAAAAATATGGCACAAGCTCAACGTTTATGTTCTTTTGGACTAGACACACTCAAGCAGCTTTTTAGAATGAAATAGCCCTGGCTGATGCCCAAGATAAAAATATGAAGCTAGGTAGATAACAAGTTACTCAGATTTGGGTATTTGGTTAACTTACCGCATTGTCAGTGCCATCTCCCCCGAAAAAAAACGCTCTCATGTTATTAACAGCTTATATTGAAGTTAGTAGCTTGATAATAAAGGCTTACTAACCAGCTTTTAGATAATTAGTACTTAAATGTCTTAAATGTCTTAACTGTCCTTGCACACATATTTAATTACTGATATATTTTAACTTACTAAAATTATTGAAGAAGGCAGAAGGCAGAAGGCAGAGGGCAGAAGGCAGAAGGAACAATTGGACGGGGATTCAGACCCCGCCCAATTGTAAGCGCCGTGTAGACGGCGGGGTTTTAGACCCTTGTTCCCTTTGGTCACAGGCAGAGTGCAGGAGTCAGAATTTCCTTCTGACTTGAAAATGTTCCTTCGATGAGTATCTATATAGATCCGTCTCACATCACATTTTCATTCATGGTGATGAAATTTTTTCATTGGGACTGCCTTCTGCCTTCTGACTTGAAAATGTTCCTTCGATGAGTATCTATATAGATCCGTCTCACATCACATTTTCATTCATGGTGATGAAATTTTTTCATTGGGACTGCCCTCTGCCTTTCCTGATAACTTTTGCAAGCAAAATAGATTTTAAAAAAATCAAAGAGGTAATTTATGAGCAATATCAAAGAAGCAGTGACCGCTTCAGAATTTATGAAGAAGAACTTAGCTATTTCTGAAGCTCCTCTGGAAGCATATCTGAACTACGGTTACGCACTACTTGCTATTGCTGGATTTGGGAGAGTTTTCAAAAGCCGAATTTAACTGCTTACTAAATCATCAGCGTCTTGTCAGCGCTCCTAAATAAGTAATAAAGAAATACAAAATACTTGAATATAATCTGATTTAGAAAACTTGTTGACAAAGTACAGTTGACGTTTCTAATTGGTCAAAATCAAATTAAAGAAGGTATATTTCAAAATAAAACAGTTTTGGAGGTAAGTTAATAAGACGCTATCTATCAGAATAAAGCAGTCCAATTATGCTTGCAATGTGCTGTGCTAAATCGCATTTAAGAGTTAGGTAAGTCAGATAATTAAAGAATGGAGGATTAATTAACATACCATATATATCGACAAAAGAGTACTTTTTGCGTTTACAATAACAAACTTATGATAATTTTGAACTATTTAATTGAGAAGAAATGATTGCCACTGAAGAAAAATATTTAACATACAAGAGTGCTAGTGGATTTAATAATCAAAGACAGTCATTAGAAAATGCAATTCTTATGGCAAAAGAACTTCAACGTACATTAATACTTCCACGAGTAGTTTTGAATAATAATTCTAATATTAATGAACAAAAGCAAGATTCTTTTGCTCATTGGAGTGTTTTTTTAGATATCAAAGATCTTCAACAAATTGTAAAAATTATTGATATGGATAGTCCTATTGTCCAAGATGTGCCAAAAAAATATATTACTAGTATCGGAGGTGCTGAAAAACATTTATGGATAGATAAATTACCTTCTCCGGGTTCTGTGGAAGATATTTATTTTCAAAAACATTGTAAAATTTGGTCACAAACTACTACTATTCGAGGATTTTTAAAAGAATTTGAAAATGACCTTACACCAATTCTATTTTTTGAAAATCTACAAGGGAATGATTTATTTACTTATCTATCCTCAGAAAAATATATTTTTTATAAATCACTGATTAACAAGTATATCCATTTTCAAAAAGATATAATTACTAAGGCAGAAAATATAATTAGAAAACTAGGTGATTATAATAGTCTTCATTTAAGAAGAGGAGATTTCTTTTATCTACTAGAGCCAGATGTTGTAGTAGAGTGTTTAGAAAATATTTTCTTGAATAAGCAAAATTTATTTTTAGCTACTGATGAAAAACAAAAAGAAATCTTACAACCATTGTATCAAAAATTTAATATCATTTCCTTAAATAATTTTCTAGATGAGATAGGAGAAATCACAAACAATGAAATAATTGGCTGCATTGAACAGTATATTTGTATACATAGTAAAATTTTCATTGGAACTCATAGATCAACATTTACTAATGTTATTAAACAAGCAAGATTTACAATGCCAAATCTTCTAAATAGACAAGTTTATCTCCTAAGTCAAGAAAATAATGTTACTAAATTAAAAGAAAACAAATTTAATAATTACCTGCGTTTTTAATACTAAAGTTAGCAAATTTAAGTTGGAGTGTTTTTTTAAATGGATAAAGACAATACTTTTGTTTTATATCGGATATTAGGAAATGATCTATCACCACGTCATAAAAAAGGTCAAACATTAGAGAATACTGAGTTTATTCTTAAATATGAACCGTTTTTAATAAAGTGTAATAAGCGATGGGTAGTCAATCGTATAGTAGATTCAGAATATGAAAAAGCAATTTTAAAACTTTTAAATAAATATAATCAAAAATATATTCATATTCCATTTATTCAAGAAGAGTACACTAGAATTGATTTTGATTTTCAAGGTTTTTTTGAATTTAAATTTCATGATAAGCAGTATATAAAAACCTTAAATTTTGACCAAAGAAAACTAGAAAATTATCTTTATCGGTACAAAATTCTTTATGTAATGAACAATAACAAGGCGCGAAATATTGCTCTATGTGAAGGTCGTACTTTAGCTAAATGGGTTCTTCCTTGGGATGGAAACTGTTTCCTTACTAAAAATGCTTGGGCAAAGATAGTTGATGATGTAGAGTCCTTTGAAAATAATAAATACTTTATTGTTCCAATGAGCAGAGTTTTGAACAATGAGCTTTTACTTGACCTTAATTTTAATCAAAATCCTACTGAAGAACCACAGATTATTTTTCGTCGAGATGCTAAGGAAGAATTTGATGAAAATAGGTGGTATAGTAATCGTCCTAAAGCAGAGTTACTGAGTCGTTTGTCAGTTCCTGGTGTATGGAATCAATGGGGCCTTCAACCTTGGGAAAAAGAAAAAAAACAACTATTATCCAAATCAGAACAATTTCACTTTACTGGCTGGGTAGCACGTCTATTTTCAGGGGTATCAGAATGTGAACAAGATGTAAGCAAGAGAGTAGAAATACGTTTTTACGCTATTAAAGAGTTTCTTAATGATCTAGATGAACAGATTGTAAGTCAAACTTTGTCTAAAAACAATTTGTTAATTTATAATGAAGTAAACCTTTTGAAGACAAGACAAGCATGGCAAAGCGGAGATAGTGAAGTTTTTGAACTTATTAGTCATCTATTATTAGTTGTAAAAAACATAAATGATGAGCAAAAGTGTTTTCAATTAATGGTTGATTATACTATTCAACTAGCCATTGCTTGGTATTTTACAGGAGATGAACAATATGCTATCCGTGCTACTAAGTTAGTTAGGATATGGTTAATTGAATTAGCTATATACATAAATCCTCATTTAGGATCTGCCAAGTGTAAAAAACAATCAGAAACAACTTACTATCAAATTTTAAAAAATACAAATTTTTATGTATTGTTAGATGCTATTGTTATTCTCTCTCCCTCTGGGTATTGGACAACTTCTGACGATGAATCTTTGAAATTTTTATGCCTAAATTTTCTCAACTGGCTTCAAGATAATAATCAAAATACCAACCAAAATAAGCAAAGTATACACATAAATACTCATTCTTTGTTAGTAGCATCATTAGCTGCATTTATCCATGATATTCGTACTTTGATACACGTTGTACAACACAGCAAATTACTACTTATGCAGCAGTTTGAGCAAAATGCTACTCAGTCCTTACAAAAGAATCGTAGTGATGTATTTAGTTGCTATGTTTTAAATTTACAAGTATGGGTAAATCTTGCTCAAATTAGCCAGCATATTGGTATTGATTTATGGAAATTTCAATATCAGGATCAGCAAATTTTTGCTAAACTTTTTCAGTGGCTGCTACCTTATTATCAAAAACCCTGGACTTATAACCAAAGTTCAAACTTTGATATTCAACGTCTTTTACCTCTATATTATGTGGCTTGTCATCAATATCCAGAACTTCAATTTGAAATTGACACTTCTACTATTATTTCAAAATACCAAGTTCAGCCAACTTTTTCTCATGAATTTAAAATTATTCCATATTGGTTATTTAGTTTATAGATTCCAGTCACTAAGTTTAATTTTCCTCTAAAAGACAGAAATGTTTCTTGATATTTATAGGGAAAGTGATGCTTTCCTTATCTGCTAAAACGAAACTGTGAAACAAAACAAGGAATTTATGGAATTGTATCTTCTCAATTACGCTGACGACAGATTTGGCCGTAAAAGTGGATTATATAGACAGAATCAGTTAAATTTAAATTTAACCGCCAGAGAGCAAGGTATTACAAATATTGTTTCTTGGAGTGAAGAAGATTTATTGAAAACAAACTTTTATGTACAAAATAGGATATATTTAGATAAATCAATTTTGGAAAATGGCTATGTTTTTAAACCTTATATTATCCTAGATATTCTCAATAAAATTCAAGATGGTGATATAGTATTTTACTATGATTGTGGACCTTGGGGTGTAAAACGATCTCTTCAAATATTAGTAGATTTATGTATTAGTAATAAAGGTACATTTTTTCATCAAATTAAGTTTGAAAATTCGCATTGGACGAAAAGAGATACTTTTGTATATATGGATTGCGATCAGCCACAGTATTATAAAGCAAAACAAGTTCAAGCTACATGGATGTTACTAGAGAAAAATAATTTTACTCTCAAATTTGTATCAGAGTGGCTGAGATATAATTTAGATGAAAGAATTGCATCTCGTCATCTCGAAAATACTTGTGGTTTGCCAGACTTACCGGGATTTCAACAGCATAGATGTGACCAATCTATCCTGACTAATTTAGTTGTGAAATATGGGATAGACACCTTTAACTATGGTTGTAAAGATGTTAATAGGTTTATTGATTTACTAACAAATAATTAATAAATATTTTTGATGTTAATATTGGTGAATCTTAATAAGACTATACAGAAAATATAAATTTTTAGTTATAAGATTGGAAACAGTCAATATGCTAAAAAATTATGTAAGTGTAAAGTGAATTTTCTCCTCATATGAGGGATTATTTGTCAGATATAATAAGTAAAAATCTAAGATTATGAAATTTCTTGCTTACTGGAACGGAAACATCCCTGCTATAAGTGAATTATTTTTTTCTTCTTTTCTCGCTACACAAACTGGAAATCTAGAATTATATTTAGAAAATTGTAATAATTTAAAAGATATCAGTTTTCTTTTCAAAAACTCAAGAGTAGAAATTAAAGAAATTAAATTAGAATATTTGTCTAAAGGTACTATTTTTGAAAAGTTTTTTCCTAGCCGAGAACAGAATTATTTCGATACTTTAATCATTCAAGCATACAATAAATATTTTACTTTAAAAAGTCAAATGTATAAAAAAGTTTTTCTAGATAGACTGCCAAGACATCCATCTCGCTTAAGGCATCCTGTAATGGGTCTAACAGCAACAAGTAAATCAATTATTGAAATACCATTCTATGGCTCTGTTAAAGAGCAGTATAAACTTAGTTATTGGGGTGATATTTTTAGATTATTAATGTGTGTAAAGGAAAAGGATAGCTTTGTATACACTGATTTAGATGTTTGTTTTTTAAAAGATTTTACTAGTCTTTATGAGCAGGGCGATTTTGTTTATGAGTGGGAACATCAAAAGTTTGCTAACAGTGCTATATTATTCTCATCAGATAAAGGAATTTTAAAAAAGAATATATCAGCCCTTGTAGAAAAATATGATACAGTCGTACCTTGGTTTATTTTTTCAAAAACAGAACCTCTTATTAAGGAACTAAAAATTTTACCATGTGAAATTTTTGATCCTCTTTGGAAACAAAAAAATTGTATAGGCTTTGATAGTTTTTTTAAGGATGATTTAGTAATGGATATGCTAAATAATTCGTATGCATATCATTGGCATAATCATTGGAAGACCAAGCCAAAAAAGGGATCTTGTTATGATATTCTGGTAAATAAATTTAAATTCGCTTTACAGCATTCTTGATTTATTCACTTTTCTGTTTGATTGTTCAGCACTATTGATCATGCTGAGGAACGATGTTTGTAATTTGTTATGTGTCAAGCTCAGTGAAGGTCTTTAAAACAGAGAGTGTGCCAGACAGAAAATACTCAGTACTCAGTACTTACTACTACTCTGTTAGAGAGTTTATTAGTTCCTATCTCACAAGATGGCTAACAGATTTCCTGACCCACTTCCAAATCATTTGCTTTTTCTTTGGGAAATCAATGCTATTATGTTTAAGGTTTTCTGCCAGTGATCGCTTAACAAATTAATTTGCGATTTTACTCAAAAAGTATTTTTATTTGCCAGTTATGTAAGAGTTAAATAGAGTATTTCCATTAGTAATTGAGAAGTTGGCAAATCTTACAGTCTCTTCATTAGGACGAAGATTTTTCTTGTCATTCAGACTGCGATATATTCCCCATTTAGGCCGGACGTAATCACCATCTTGCCAGAGATTGAGGTTCGGTTCTTTGACTGACAGTAATAAAGTACCATCAAGTTTCTTGATTGTGAGAATTAAATAACCTTGATAGTCGAATTTAGCTTGACAGTAAACATTTAGCCATTCGCCTTTGATATCTGACCAGTTGTAATCTGCTAAAACTTTTTCCTTTAAGGGAGTAATGAAGCGCACTTGAATTTTATCAATGCCTTTAACTTTTGCACCTGAGATAGTCACGAGAGGAGTATCCGTATTGCTTCCTACTGACTTAAGTTGAAAAAAGTGGGTAAAAGATTTTGAGACGGTCATATCATTGTTGATTTGGAATCTCCAATCATAAGCAAATGTTGCTCCTTTGTAACCTTTAAGCTTGTCATCAGAACGATTGAAGACTTTGATCTCACAACGCTGTCGATTTGGACTGTGGGTAACTGGATCGCAATCTTGATCGCGATGTATGTGAAATACAAAATGATTACCTATACTGTTATCCGTATCCTGGGTAATGTGTGGGGCATGTGTGGAATCGCAATTATCTGGAGCTTCTATTGCACCTTTCCCAAAGACGCTCTGTATTACTGTGTATGCATCTCGTCCTTTAAAATCTTCAGCATTAAGACATACAGTGTAAATCTTCTCTTCTTTTGTTCTTTGAGGCAAGCAAATTTCTTGCCCTACCTCCAAATTATTTGTCTCATATTCTGCGAAGGAAGTGCCATTAGGTTTGAGAATTTGGTGCCACTGTTTGATGTCACCTAACTCTCGTTTAGCAATATCAAAAAGTGTATCTCCAAACTTAATAATGTATGAAATACCGATTTTACAAGACATAAATTCATCTGGATTTGTTAAAAGTTGTAAACTGGATAAGTAAAACAATTTTTGAAACGAATGGCACCCTCATTAAGATATTAATGCCATTTGAGTGTGGGAACAAGATAATCCCACTTCGTTGTTAGTTGAAAATTCAGTTTCGGGTGGAGAAATAAAAGCAAATCATGAAGGTCAAAGTTCCGCTGCACCCGTGCCAAATCCTGAAAAGTGGTCGCATGAGGCGATTGTAGCTTTTGTCAAATGTGCGACCTGTAAGAAGGGAAAAACTAAATCGAGCGGCAAATTCGGGGGAGAATCCGGGGTTGGACTTCTTGCAAGAGTGCTGGAATGATGACCCGGCTTTGCAAATTGTGATCAAGAAGCTGCTGGCGAAGTTTCCGCAGTGGGGGGTTGCGATTGTGGATGGGGTGCTGATTGAGTGGGAAGAGTAGTGTGAGCGGTAGTTTGAGAACTTTATAAAACCTGAGTTCGACGTAATAAAAAGTCTAAAAACTAGACAGAGTAAGCGATTAAGCAACACGCGCTCGATCCAATATTGTGGCGGACACTTATATCGCCAAATGAACTAAATAGTATTGATTCCCTAAATGGTAGAGATGATTTAAACCCAAGCAAAGGCGATCACTAATTTCAACTCTAGCAATCCTAAATCATTTGCGAAAAATTAGATTCCCGACAACTTTTATGAAGTCGGGGATCTGGACACCACGAATTTTCACAAATAGACATCTCTAGAAATTAAATATGGGTTCCCCAGAACCCTTGTAGAGACATAGCATTGCTACGTCAAAACAATTATTTTTCGGAGATGTCTAATAGGTTCAGGACTGGCGATAGCAGGCAAACTCCATTGAAAAAGTAGCCATACCAGAAGTAAGCGATCGCAATTCTGTAGAATACCCAAACATTCGCGCTAGCGGTACTTCGGCTCGAATCACCGTATATCCCTGCATTGTCTCAGAACCCAACAACAAACCTCGACGGGAGGATAAGTCACCTTGAACCCTTCCCATGAACTCGTTAGGTGTTTCCACCTCTACAAGCATTATGGGTTCGAGGATGTAGGGTTTTGCTTTGGCGATCGCACCTTCAATAGCCTGATGGGACGCTGACCGGAAAGCCAATTCTGAAGAGTCAATTGGGTGATAAGAACCACCATCCAAAACAACTTTCACGCCAGTTACGGGATAGCCTTCCAGTTCTCCTGATTCCATCGCCTCACGGAAACCTTTCTCACACGCCGGGATATATTCTTTAGGAATCGCACCCCCAACCACCCGATTCTCAAAGATAAACGATTCATCTGTGGGTTCAATCCACCCAGTAATATGGGCGTACTGACCGGGACCGCCTGACTGTTTCTTAAATCGGTAGTCAAAGGTAGCTTGTTGTCTAATGGTTTCCCGGTACGCCACAGCAGGAGTACCAACGTAGACCTCAGCATTATATTCGCGTTGGATGCGTTCGAGGTAGATTTCCAAGTGGAGTTCACCCATCCCAGAAATCAGAGTTGATCCTGATTCGGGGTCGATGCTCAAGCGGAAGGTAGGGTCTTCCCTTTGAAAACGATTGAGTGCTTTGGAAAGGCGATCGCTGTCTTCCTGCTTTTTGGGCGTAATCGCTAGCGTAATCACTGGTTCTGGCACAAACATCTTCTCTAGAGATACCAGTGGTTCCCCAGAACATAATGTATCACCAGAAGCACAATCCACACCCAACAGAGCCACAATATCCCCAGCAACGGCAACTTTTAATTCTTCTCGCTTATTGGCGTGCATCCGCACCAAGCGACCGATTTGCACTCGCTGTTCAGTCCGCGAGTTGTAGACTGTATCGCCGGGTTTGAGCGTCCCAGAGTAAATCCGGGTATAGGTCAACTGCCCAAAGGATTCAACAGTGAGTTTAAATGCCAACGCCACCAAGGAAGCATCGAGGTTAGGGTAGACACTAATCGACTCTGCGGTTTTGACCACTTCTCTATCTATCGGAGATGGTAGATAAAGCGTAACTGCATCTAATAAGTTTTGCACTCCTTTATTTTTGAATGCCGAACCCAGCAGTACAGGCGTGAATTCTAGGCTCAAGGTTGCCTGTCGGATGGTTTCCCAAATTAATTCTTTAGGAATTTCCTCACCCGCCAGTAGCATCTCGGTCATCGGTTCTGAAAACAGCGACAAAGCATCTAGCAATCTTTCGCGTGCCTGTTGTGCTTCATCCCTAAGTGATTCGGGAATTGGCTTAAAAAGCCAGTTTTCCCCGTTTTCACCTTCAAAGTAGTCAGCAGTCATTTCTATTAGGTCGATCACTCCCTGGAATTGGTCTTCACTGCCGATCGGGTACTGGAGCAATATTGCATTTAGTTGTAAGCGATCGCGTATTCCCTGTACTACACGAAATGGATCTGCTCCCGTCCGATCCATCTTGTTGATGAACGCCAAACGCGGCACTCGGTAGCGCTTCATTTGCCGATCCACCGTAATGGACTGGGACTGCACACCCGCCACAGCACACAGCACCATCACTGCCCCATCCAATACCCGCAAGGCGCGTTCCACTTCTATTGTGAAATCTACGTGTCCAGGTGTATCAATCAGGTTGATTTGGGTATCGTGCCACTGGCAGGTGGTAGCAGCAGAAGTGATGGTTATACCATGTAGTTTTTCTTCTGGCATAAAGTCCATCGTTGCACCCTTACCGCCTCCCCGCACTTCCTCAATAGCGTGGATTCTGCCCGTGTAGAAGAGAATTCGTTCTGACAACGTAGTTTTACCAGAATCGATGTGGGCAGAGATACCAATATTTCGGATGCGTGTTCGGGGAATCATAAAATTTCCTTTTGTTCAAGCGATAAATAGTCACCAACTGAGTGGTGATATATTTTGTATTATATATGTAGTACAAAAGAATGGATAGACTGATTTATGTATTTTTTCTTTTTTTCGTATGGAACCGACCTGCTAAGAGCAAGCGAGGAGGGAACATGGAAAGGTAAAGACGGTTAGTAAGCTAAGTAGACTAGCCCAGGAACCGCCCAAGGAAAATGCCCAAGAATGCTTACGACTCATGGGTATGGCGTTGAAGAATCTTGCCAGCGCTATGAACAACACCCAAGCGCTTGAAGCTGGTACCATAATCTTGGGGAGTGAACCAACACCATCTGCGATGGTCGAAGACCCGCCGTAGGCGATCGCCTATCGAGCCGAACAATTACAAAAAATCTTCAACTTCAGTGATCGCAGATCAGAAAATAGAACCGAGTTGCCCCTCTACTGAGTTGATGACTGAAAATTCAGTTTCGGGTGTAGAAGTCAAAGCGGATCATGAGGGTGAAAGTTCCTCTGCGCCCGTGCCAAATCCTGAGAAATGGTCACATGAGGCGATAGTTGCAAGGGCAAATGTACGACCGGAGCGGATGCAGAAACTCAAGGTTGCGGCGAATTCGGGGCAGAATCCGGGGTTTGACTTCTTGCTCTCGTGCTGGAGTGACGACCCGGCGAAAGCAGATAGTGATCAAGAAACTGCTGGCGAAGTTTCCACAGTGGGGAATTGCAGTTGTTGATGGGGTGCTGGTGAAGTGGAATAAGTAGCGATGGCGCACCCACCATGAGCCGATGGCGATCGCAATATAAGACCATGTAGTTTCGACCTTTATTTATGCACTATCACAGATTCTACTTGTCTGTTTTGAACCCTACCGTGGCAACCCCACTCCTTACTCTTTGAACTAAATTGTCTCAATTTGGTAGTAAGCCCCGACTCTATCGAACTACTTACACCCAAGAGCGCGAAGCGCCTCCCCCAGCGCACGCGCAAGGGAGAGGCAAAGAAGCACATAAAGTCCTATTTAATGTCCGTTCGTTTATTCTGCAACTAATTGCTTACGTTTACGAAGAGACGTGATACCGAAAGCACCTAAGCCTAAGATACCAATCAGGGAGGCGGGTTCGGGAACAGCTTGGGTAACTACGTCAAATTTGAAATTGGGGCCAATCCTACCGTTACCTGCCGTCAGGGTTGAAGGAAAACTAAAGCCTTGGGATGAACCATTTCTGGCGCTACCGGTGAGAGTAATTTCTGGAGCCGTATTTACAAATCCGGGAACAGTATAAATATCACTAAATGGACTAGTTATTGCTGCACCAATAACGTATGACATTCCAGCAAGAAGATTGACTGAGGTAATATCCTGGTAACGAAAGCTTCCAGTTAGTGGACTGGTGGTTTGGACAGTTGTTGAAGCTAATAAATTCCCGTCCGATGTCCACAAACCAACTAAGTGGGATTGTGATAGAGGATTCGCAAGAGTTTGATCGTAAAAACCTAATGCAGTAACCGAGAGGTTTTCATTAGCAGTGAATGACCAACCAATTGTTTGATTTGTACCATTAAAAGCTGGGAAGTTAGATCCACCAGCGAAACTCTGTATCGCTTCAGATGCGTATACAGATGGTACAGAAACTAAAGCTGTTGTCAGGATGAAAGGAGAAGCTATTGATAACTTTTTTAGTACATTTACGATTGTCACGATCTTATTTCTCCGATAAACTTTAACATTCGAGACTCTCCACAGCAATGTAACCTTTTTATACTAGAAATGCCAATAATTTCCAGCAAATTCACGCAAAATATAAATAAGGGCTAGTTTATTTATTTATTGTGGGTACAAGCCCCCGCAACAATGTTTGATTTGGCGGTCAACAAGAAAGTGGTGAGTTTAAGCTCCAATTGCCTTTAATTTTGAATTAATAATTTTGAATTTTGAATTGCTGCTTGACGGTGCTTATCTACTCTTGTGCAGAAGGTGTAAATCAAGATTCCCTTGCATTGATACTGCCAAGCGACCAATTATTTTCTGAAAAAGGGGACGCATAATCTGCGACTCGCTCCCATCCCCACTTATAAGCAGTATCAACTAAAATTTCTTTACCATTTCGGAACTTAATAAATTCCTGCCCGTGGTCGTCAAATATGTCTGAAACCAGTTGATTACGCTCGTCGTAACCCCACTTATCCACTGCTGCCCTCCACCAGCGCTTTCCAGAAGAAAGCAACTGTTCAAGTTCCAGATACTCCGGCTTCCAGTATTTGGTGCGCCATTCATTTGCCAGTGCCTCAATTAATATCGCAGTCGGGTAGATCGGCTTTAGGTTTTCTTCGAGCCAGAGTATATAAACGATTGCGCTCCTGAAAGCATCTTCTAAGCCATAGCTTGCTGCTTCTAGAGTGTCTTGGAGTTGCTCGTCATTAAAATTTACACCGAGCGATTGCAGGGCTGGGGCATACAAATCAAATAATTCTTGTTCTACTGAATCGGCAGACCAGAACCACATAAGAAAAAGAAAACTCCTGCTGGGTGGCTAAATAAAATTTAGCATTTAGCGTGGGGAGTGTTGATGTGAGGATGAGTAGCGATCGCTAATCAACCGCATGGGCTTGTAGAACAGGGTTATTCTGCTTCCTTGCCAGAAGAAAACCAAGTCTCTGGTGTTGAAGTGAAAGCAGATCATGAGGGTGAAAGTTCCTCTGCGCCTGTCACCAGCGCTGAAAAATGGTCACATGAGGCGATTGATTGTAGCACAGTCAAATCTGCGACTGCCTACAGGCTTAACAAGTGCTTTTTCCTCTAGTTTAGAGATTTCTTTCCGTAAAAGTGCCCCGATACCACGAAGTGGTTGCCAAGGGCATCGCACTTTGATCTAAAATCATCTATCACTTGCCGGAGAGGTGATAATAAGACTTCTTGCATAAGTCGGGAAAAGGGCAAGGGGGAAGGGGAAAAAGTTTTGTATTGTCCCCTTCCCCTTTAACCTTTACCCTTTTCCCCCTCTTGCAAAAAGCACTTTTGCAAGAGGTCTATAGTACAACTAATCCTGTACCACTACACACAGATAGATAGTACTTGTTTTCAACCTGTGGCACTATTGAAGCTGACAGTTACAGTAGAAAAGACGATCTTGATGAACACCAGACAGATTGCGCTTGTCGTAGGTTCGACAGGCATTGTGGGCAAGAACCTTTCCGACCACCTTGTAAGGACGAGTGATTGGACGGTGTACGGGCTAGCCCGCAACCCATCGACAGAGCAAGGAATCCTTCCCATTTCGGCAAATCTGCTCGACCGTGACAAACTGAAGTCGGCGCGGGAGCAATGCGATTTTGTGAGATGACCCCACCTGGAGAGCGATCGCTAATAAACTCTTACGTATATATTTAGTATTTTATACAAAAGTTGCAGCAATATTGCTTAGAAGATACAACCTGCTACCAAAAACAAAGTTTCTGTACATTGTTGCTACTAGAAAAAAAGGTAAAATTTCCTTTCAGGAATAGTTTTGAAATAGGAAGTATCTACCTTTATGAAAAAAAATATATCTGCAAATTTAAATTTTGCCGATTCATTATCAGATTTTCAAAAGGATGTGACTAACCTTTTAGATTTGAAAAATATCGAGGAGTGGTCTGGAAAAATAGTTAAAGAAAGAGAAGAAAAAATTAGACAGGCTGCCTTAGTTTTAGCGGGTCAATGTATCGCCATATTATTGCATAAGCTTTCTCAATCAGAGTCGGCTCATCAAACAGCAATTAATCAAACCAAAGGATGGTGGCATACCGACACACAAAGACACGGTTATACGAAGAGGGAAATATTAACAGTAGGTAATGTTGTAGTAAATCTTAAATTACCATACGTTGTTCAAAAAAGAGAAAAGAAAGCGAAGAATAAATCTACTAATGTTGGATTCTGCCCCTTGCTAAAATGGTTAGGAATGTCAGAAGGCTTGACCCCATTAGTTTGGTCAGATATTACAAAATATGGTGCCATAGCTAGTTCTTTTGAAGCCGCACATACAATCCTGGGTGATTGGGGAATTAATATTAGTCTTAAACGAATTGAACGATTGACATATAAATTTGGTCAAATCAGCATTGATTTACGTCAAACTAAAATATCTAACTTGCAACAAGGTAAATTACCTGGTGGGAATATACTTAAAGACCAGAGAGTTGTGATTGCTGTAGATGGTGGCAGGAGTAGAATTAGGATTAATAAAAAAGGTAGAAAAAATCTCAAAACAAACAAGCACGGCTTTACAGGGGAATGGGTTGAGCCAAAATTATTAACAATTTATGTGGTTGATGAACAGGGTAAAAAAGTTAAAAATGGCGAAATAAACATTGTAAATGATGGCACTTATGAAGACTATAAAGGCTTTTTGCCAATTTTAGAAATGCATCTGATTAGTTTGGGAATTAGTCAAGCAAAACAAGTTTTATTAGTTGCTGACGGTGCTGAATGGATTTGGAAGCATATTCCCCCTCTTTTAAAGAAATTGAAATCTCCCGATGCGACTTATCAATTATTTGATTTTTACCATGTTACTGAACGGCTACAGAAATTTGCTGATGTAGCGTTTAGTGATGATAAGGAGCGGAATAATTGGTTTAAAAAAGCACGGAGAACTTTAAAAAAAAGTAATGCCATGACCATAATTAGGCAGATGGATGAATTTATATCTGAAGCTACGGGAGAGCGTTGTAAAACTATGGTCACACAGAGAAATTACCTTTTACGTGCCTATCGTGAAAGGCGTTTAAATTACGCTAAGATACTAGACCAAAAACTACCAATAGGTAGTGGAGCAATTGAGAGTTTAATTCGTCAAGTTGTCAACTTAAGAATCAAGGGTAACAGTAAATTTTGGTTGAAAGAAAATGCAGAAATTATCTTACATCTGCGTTGTCAATGGATGGCTGGAAGTTGGGATAATTTTTGTGGTTCTATCTTTAATTCTTTTATCAAACCCCAAGCTGCTTGATAAATTTTATACTTTAATCTTGCCTTTAATTTACTTTTTGACATAATTCATACTAAGTATGAAAGGCTGATTGCAGATATTTTTATAAAAAATCGTCAAATGACTTGCTATTAATCTTTTTGAGATATTTCATCAAGATGAATTTTTGTGCAAACCAGTATTTTATTTGCAAATAAAATCACCTTGTACCTAAATATAATTTTTAGCGATGGCTACGCCCGCCGCAGGCATCGCTTGTTTTTGACCAGACCTCACAAAATCGCATTGCTCCCCTATTGGAGTTGGAGGCGCAAACGATTGTTCAAGAGGGAAATTCCTTTGTGGAATTAATTCATCCAGAGGATGTAGCGTCGTTTAAATCTTCACTCACTTATGCTGTGGAGAATTTTTTACCCTGGCGGTGGGAAGGACGGATTATTACGCCATCAGGTAAACTCAAATGGATTACTGGCAGTTCCCGTGCTGTGCCGACGACAGAAGGCAACGCATGGGATGGGATACTGATAGATATTACTAATCATAAACTCGCAGAAGCAGAGTTACGCCAATCACGAGAAGAAGCCCAAGCCGCAAACCGAGTTAAAGATGAGTTTTTAGCGGTGCTTTCACATGAGTTACGCTCACCTCTGAATCCGATATTAGGCTGGTCTAGTCTTCTTCTAAAACGCAAGCTCTCTGAAGCCAAGATAGAAGAAGGACTGGCAACTATTCACCGCAATGCTCAATTGCAAGCAGAACTGATAGAAGATTTGTTGGATGTTTCACGCATTCTGCGAGGCAAACTTAACCTGAATTGCAGTCCGGTAGACCTCGCAGCTACGATTATGGGGGCAATGGAAACGGTACAGCTGGCGGCCCAAGCTAAGTCAATCACGCTGCAAACAGCACTTGAACCAAATATTGGTCAGGTTATAGGTGATGCAACTCGTTTACAACAGGTGATTTGGAATCTGCTCTCCAACGCCGTCAAATTTACCCCTCCGGGCGGACAGGTGAACATCCATTTAGAGCAGATGGGCAATGTGGCTCAAATTACTATTAGCGATACAGGCAAAGGTATTGCTCCTGACTTTCTAGCTCATATTTTTGACTACTTCCGCCAAGAAGATGGCTCCATCACTAGAAAGTTCGGTGGGCTAGGATTAGGTTTGGCGATCGCACGCCAATTAGTAGAACTGCATGGTGGCACAATCGAGGCGCAAAGTCCAGGTGTTGAGCAAGGAGCCACCTTTATAATCCGATTACCATTCATGTCTCCCCAGGTGGCAAAAACTCAGTCCAGTAGATTGTGTGATTTATCTGTTGATTTGAGTGGGATCAAAATTTTAGTAGTGGATGATGAGCCTGATACTAGGGAATTGATTGCGTTTGTGCTAGAGCAGCATGGAACCAGTGTCACTGCTGCTTGTTCAGCACAAGAGGCATTAACCATACTTAACCAGTCTAAATTTGATGTTTTACTGAGTGATATTGGGATGCCTAATATTGATGGTTATATGTTGATACAGCAACTCAGAAATTTATGGCCACAATATAGGCAGATCAAAGCCATTGCTTTAACTGCTTATGCTGGTGAAATCAATCAGCAACAGGCACTAAAAGCTGGCTTTGACCGACATATTACCAAACCAATCGAGCCAATAGCGTTAGTTAAAGCAATCTCTGACTTAGTTCGTTCTAGTTAACTTCAGCTTGGACGGCTGACCCTTATGGTTCTCGATGGATGCCGCTAACAAGTGCTTTGGGTTACAGTACTTTTATCTCTGCGAAGAAAATTCTCTCCGACAGTGGGCTATTCATTTTCAAGCCTGACAAGTCAATTCAGGATGGCCGGGAAACAGCTAGCTGGATGGTGAAAAATTTGCATCGCAGTCGAATGAAGGAATTTTGGGAGAAAGCTAATTCTGCATCACCAAAACCAGATGCTGAAAAACGAGAATCAAATGTTGGGGATTCAGAGATAGATGCTGGCTCTGAAGAAATGGGTGCTTTAAATCAAGCATCTATTTTAGGTCAAATTCATTCAGAGCAGGGATTCTGTGAAACCTCACGAACTACTCAAGAACAGCTAACGAACTCTTCAAAAGAGTTCGTTAGCTGTATCTCTGACACGCTTACAGAAAATTCGCAAGTGGAGGAGACGGCGATCGCTCCCTTGGGGGTCGCGTCGCCTCAGTCTGTTCAAAGCGTGTCAGAGAAGGAAGAAGAGTTACCTGCGGTAACGGACTGTACGACGCTAACGCTTGTGGATGCTGCACCAAGTCAACCTGCTCCGTTGTTGGCTGAAAACCAGGATTGTGGCGTTGAGCCGAGAGACTGTCATGAAGGTACTTGTTCCGCAGCATCCGTCGCCCAAAACGAAAAATCTTTAAATTCTGCGATCGCTAATCAAACTCAGGGGCAGGTAGAACAAAGTAATTCCGCTTCTTTGTTGGCTGAAAATTCAGTTTTGGGTGTAGAAGTGAAAGGCACTCATGAGGGTGAAAGTTCCGCCGCGTCTGTCCCCAGTGCTGAAAAATGGTCACATGAGGCGATTGTTGCACGGTCAAATGTACGACCGGAGCGGATGCAGAAACTCAAGGTTGCGGGTAATTCGGGCGAGAATCCGGGTTTTGACTTCTTGCAGGAGTGCTGGAATGATGATCCGGCGAAAGCAGATTGTGATTAAGAAGTTACTGGCGAAGTTTCCGCAGTGGGGGATTGCTTATGTGGATGGGGTGTTGGTGGGATAAACGGGAATTATTACGGTTGTGGTGAATTTTTACTGGGGTGATCCCACCCTCGAAATCGGAGTCTGCAAACTCAATGATCTGCTTGAGTCGGCTTTTGCTGTTCTTGTGCGATCGCCTCCGGCGGGCGCGCCATCGCAGGTTTGGCTAAATGCAGAGATTGGGCGTACAGTCAGGTGATTCTGGGACAAAGTTTGGCTAAAACAATGAGTTCTTAAAATTCCTTTAAGGTTTCCTGTAAGGTTTTTTAACCTATTGTCAGTAGTGTAAAAGTTATGGTATTCCAATCTACCTTGTCAACTACGAGCTTGTGTATAGGTAATTTTGGCAGTTTTTGCCAGAAATGCTGTCAACCCTGCTCTTAACAAAGGTATTTAACCCTCAAATAAAATCGAAAACTACCATGAACAAACAATCATTGAACTACAAAGCCTCAATTATTCCTTTATTAGGTGCAATAATAGTCACCAACGGATTTTTCTCCAAAGTATCGGCGCAAAATATTTCTGCTCCAGAGACTACTGATTCTGTTGCAGCCACTGTCAAAAATCAAGAGTTTCCCCAATGGGGATATTATACGATACGGAGAGATTTTCGCAAATGTGCTTCTCCAGTATGCGGTGGGTATTTTATAAAACAAGTCAACTTGAAAGCTACTCCTTGCTTAGATGGTGTTTTTCGCTCCGAATGCTATGTGTCTGCAATTGATTGGAGTTCGCTGAAAGTCTCGCCTTACGAACTAATAAAAATTCAAAATGATGATGGTAGCCGTGTGGTTCTCAGAGGTAACATCGTTCCAGCAACCTTTTCTGGATTCGGTGAGTTTGGGAATTTGAGAGTAAAAGAAGCCTTCTATGCGGCGACAACTGCCCCAGCAAAAGGTACTTTTGTGGCATTAAAAGACAATGGCATTCGTTGCATCACAACTCCTTGCTTCTCTACAGATAATCTGGTTCTAAATAAACCTAAGACTGCTCAAGTTTCGTCAATTGATTTGAGTCAAACTGGTGCAACACAAAAACAACTTGACGCAGCAACAAACGAAATTTTTGATCAAGGTTTGATTGCTGTAGGTAAAACTGAGGTAGTAGAAAACATAGATCCAACCAAGAGAGATACCAAGTTTGTGGCTACACAATTTTATTTGAGAGTGGAACCGAACTAACGAAATAAGGTTATCTTTGCCACTGGCTCATTCTAAAACTGTGCGATAAGCGAAGCTTAAGCCTTCGGCTATCGCCTATCTCAAAGAAGCGTTACGCACTTGGAAGGGAGTCAAGTCAACGGAAGCCGTGTTTGTGGCAGCTTGCAAGGAAGAGAGGAAGCCGGAGGCACAACAGGCCAAGTCTACTGTGATGGCGCTGTTTAGCCCACCGTAGATGTTCGCTCCCTTTGAGTGGGCGAGGTGGCAAAGGATTGTGATTGCGCTGTCTGGGAAAACTGTGTATACGCCTCAAGCTAATGCAGTGGAATTACTCTCGATAATGCGGCTGTATCCGATGTGGGCGAGACTGCTGCTTTTTCAGCGATTACAAAGCATCCGTGCGATGTATGGATTCAATCAACTCCTCAACTTCTTCTTCGTCCAGACATTGTTTTACTTGGGTGCTGAACCACTCAAATTCTTCCGGTTCTGTGTCCGTGACTCGGTAGACGAGTAATGTTCCGGCAACACGGGTAAGAGTAAGAGGTGATGGAGAAACGTGGCTCAGTAGATCGCACGCATTCTGGTATATTTCCATGACTGATAATTCGGACAAAGGAGATCCTAACTGAGCAGAAAGCTGTTTTAGATTCTCCTGAATAGATGAATGGAAGCCTGGATCTTCGGGATGGGAAAGAGGGTTACTCATAATTGTCGTTCAAATGCCATTGGATTGGGACTCAAAGCAATGCGTAGGCGTAGCTAATCGTAGACATAGCTCTCGATACTAATGCATGACAAGAGCGTATGGAAAAACGGAAGCTGGCAGGAATACTTGGAGAAAACCTGCAAAAGAGTTTCTTAAACTTCTAAGATTAAAGTGTAAACATCTTTTTGCCAAAGTCACTTGTGATAGTTAAATCTCGATACTAGTAAGCAGATTTTTACAAAGCTTTTATCTCAATCAGCGCCCATGACCCAACTTTAAAGGTAGAGCGTATTAGACTTTTCGCCCCTTTCTTAAGGCAAAGGAGGAGAGGTAAATGGGATTAAAAAACTTCTGGTATGTAGCCGAGTCAAGTTCCGCCATCACCAACAAACCCAAGCACATCAGTATGTTGGGTGAGGAATTTGTTTTATACCGCAACTCTAAAAATCAGGTTGTTGCTCTAAGTAATTTGTGCGTCCATCGTGGCGGTTTTCTGGCTGATGGCCAGGTAGAAGGCGACTGTATTCGCTGTCCCTATCATGGTTGGAAATATGCAGCAGACGGTGCAGCTGTGGAAATTCCTGCTAACAAACCCCAAACCCCAATTCCTAAGTTAGCCCACATCGATGCCTACCCTGTTGAAGAAAAATATGGTTGGGTTTGGTTGTTCTTGGGCGATCTCCCGGAAGCAGAGCGTCCGCCGTTACCCCTACTTCCAGAGTTCGGCGATTCTACCTGGCGGGCGATCTCTGGCACATTCAAATGGAACGCTCCCTACACCCGCGTAGTTGAAAACGGTCTCGACATCTCCCACCTGCCATTTGTTCATGGTTTTGAGCCACAGATCCTTGAATCGTCTGAGGTTAATTTATCAAGTTGGAGCGGCAGCTTATTTGTCAATCTCAAACCCTCCCCGTCCAAAGGACTCTGGAAATATTTCACTCGTCACAAAGGTGGTGCATCGGTTGAGGCAAAAGCAACCTTTTATATGCCTAATGTTACCCGACAGGATATTCACCTCCCTGGAAAGTCCAAGTTGATTCTTTTTGGAGTACACGTTCCCATTGACGATCGCACTACTATTACCTGGTGGATGCAGCTGCGTAACTTCCTCACCTATTTCTGGGCTGACAGTGATGCACAAAGACGGAATTTAAGGGCATTTTTGCAAGATCAACGCGTGGTTGAAGCTCAACGACCAGAACTACTTCCCTACAATTTGGCTATGCGTTCTGACGCTTTGCAAATTGCCTATCGCCAGCTGCATCAGAAATACCTGGAC
Organism: Desmonostoc muscorum LEGE 12446; assembly: GCF_015207005.2. GTDB lineage: Bacteria > Cyanobacteriota > Cyanobacteriia > Cyanobacteriales > Nostocaceae > Nostoc > Nostoc muscorum. The sequence continues at coordinate 413,629 of NZ_JADEXS020000002.1, read as the reverse complement.
ATGGGTTGGGGGGTGAAACAGCATCGGATCAAGTCGGGTGATTCTGGTATTGAGACAGTAGTTATTCCTTCACCTATCCGTCGACAAATACCAGAGCTAGCTAAAGCCTGGGAGAGAAAAGAAGGAGGATTGAATTAACAGAGTACAATGGTGTTATTGCATGAATAAAGAGAAAGGTTTTGGCTAGCTACAAAGCGTCTGTGACAATCTCAAAATTATGCTTAAGAGAATCTTGAAGGATGTTATTCAATTTTTGGGTTTAATATGTTTATGGATGTAAAAGAACGAAATTGGAATTACTTTACTAAGCATTTGCTCAATTGGCATCTACCGAAGCTTATGACCGAGGGGACAAGTTCAGAAAATATCGCTCTCTTGCCAGCTTTTGTGAATATGTGCTTGTCAGCCAAACTGAACCCTACATTGAGCAATATCACAACGCGGGATCGCAACAGTAATGATCGCTGGCTATGGCAAGTTCACTCTCACCTTGAGCGGACGATTATGCTGCACAGTTTAAACGTAGAAATTCCCTTGACTGAAATCTATCGTCGCATTAATTTTTAAGGCTGCTTAACTCTCTTGGATCTGATTAATGAGACTCGTTACCAAAAGAAGCACTTCCAAGGAAGCTAGAAAAAGCAACTAACATCCAACCGAAACAAATATGTTTTTGGGTTCGCCAATCGTATCTGTCTTCTACTTTAGGGATTGTTTTAGCTTCAACAATTTCTAATCCCGAATAGCCTAATGCACTGATGCCAAACAACATAGCGCTGACGATAGACAATTTAGCGATGACTTTGAAAATGTAATTGCTTAAAGTAGGTAGTACCTGAAAGGATTGTCTGTGACGGTGGTGGATAGTGAGTTTACTTGGAGCTACAACCAAAACACGTCTTGGTTTTTGTTGAGTGAGTTGGCAGACAACTTGTTTATTATCAGTCATGGGTCGAACCAAAGCCTTTGGTTGTAGCTAGATTAGTTTCAGTAATTATATTGTAAACTTTCGTCAGGTATATGTGGTCATATTTACATAAAATTTCCACATTCAGAAAAAATATTTTAATGGTTAAGGGGGTCACACGCAAAAACCCAGAGGACAAACAAGCGATTAAGCTGAAAGTAAGTTAGAAATATCTCCCAGTGCATACTGCACTAAGGGATATACTTAATTAATCCGCATCGCTATGGTAAATTGGCTCCACATAATCCAGTACAGATTCATCGGCAATAATCTCTGTCCTTGTGCTAAGTGACGTAATTTGAGTGTCCATTTCTGGGATATCAATTCCTAACCGTTCGCATATTTCTCTTATTTTTAGGTATTGAGGATGTATTTGCTCATCAATATAAGAATGATGTCCATACCCCTCTGATTCCCAAGAACTAACAATTATTTTCCCCATATTCACTCATTGTTTTAATTTTCAACGATAAAAAACTACCACAAAACTACTATTAGAGAAGCTTTGTGGTAATTCGTTTACAAATGTCGCCAGAAGTTCTTGCTGATAGTCTTGAGACTGACAACCTTAATTTCTGTTGTTGCTTCAGGGGCATGACCAACAGCCACCGCAGCAACAATTGGTGCAGGTGTCGTTAGCAGAGAATTGAGTAATTCTTGCTGATAGTCAACATCTGCTACTGTGCGGTAAATTCTATACGGGTCTATCTGCATCCCTAAAGGTGTTGGTACTATTTTCAGATATTGATTTAGCATTTGGATGTAATGCTCATCAAAGTTTCTGTTAACAACATAAGAGCGTAAAGCATTGAGTAATTGAATTGCTCTCTCTATCTCGTAATGGGAGCAACTGCTGTCTATCTGAGGTTGACTCTCTCGGTAGCCTTTACCCTTTTTCTCGGCTACCAAATTATAAAATTTCTTGACAGCAGCAGAATTAGAACTACATTCATGAACTTTTGCTTGAGACTTGTAACCAACTCTACCCCATTCAACAGTGAGACTGTTACCTTCGACTTTACCAGACCAAAATTTGTTGCTGTTCTGGATAGCATCAACATACACTAAATAGATTTCCATGTTGATTATTTGTCTGTAGGTTGTGTATTTGATACGCCTAAAATCCTGTTCTTAAAGGTTTCAAAGCTTTCTTGTTTGGATTTGACAGGTGGTGGAACATTTTTGTTTAACAAAGAGTTTTTGAAGTCCTCAAAACTTGGATATTGGCTCATATTCTCCTCCGGTCTAATTAATTTGATTAATAAATTGGTGTTTGATTTTCAAACACTTCTTTCTATTTGGGCATTGCCCCATCTAATTTGATGTTGTAAAGCTTCAAGTATTGTTTCTGCTTCGTGTGTTGTTAATCCATTTAAAGTAGAGCAGATATCGTATAAATCTTGGGGGATAGAATCAGGAATTACTAGCTCACACAAAGCATCTTCAAGGGCTGTAGAAAATGGATATTCAGTTGGAGTGTACTCTTGTTGCATAACAATGTATGTAGACAGAGTTACTCGTAATAGCAGTTTTGTTTCTCTGTTTAACTTCTCTAAATACGCACCATATTTATTAACCAGTTGGTCAATGATTGGAGTCTGCCCGTAATAAGTAACTAAGTCTGTTGCCATTTTCTTTGGTCTATCTCATTATTAAGAAACTGCTGTCAATTACTAAAAAAAAAGTGATTGCCCCCATAGGATTAGGGAGCAACCGCAATTAATATCAGTTTAGGTTTCTGTATTTGGCAGCACGTAGCGATTGAGTTTTCACCGCAACCGCAGGGCTACTAGCCCGTCGTGCGGTGGATGCCCAAGCCTGCATTCTTTCGACCGCCGCAGCGTCCTGAATCGCAAGCGGGGTGATGGTTTGACGGCAGGCTTCGAGGTCATACCAAGTTGCAGTCAGATGTAGTAGTCTAGAAAAAGAGATGACGAAAACAAAAGTGAAGTCTGACGGGTGTATATGGCTCAAGTAACGCAAGCTTTTCCCCATTTAGATTTAGAGACGGTAAAACAAAGAGTAAAATTAGCCCAATCGCATTGGGAGAGACAAAAATGGCTAGTGATATACAATGCGATCGCAGACCCAAGAACAGCAGCCGAGATAGCTTTACACGTAGGAGTATCCAAAGGATTTGTCAGGAAAATAATTCAGCAATACAACCGTCAAGGAGAAGTCGGGTCATCAACGCCAGGGAAAGGGGGTAGACATAATTGCTATTTAAGCTGGGAACAAGAAAAAGAACTGATAGATTCTTTTAAAGAAAAGGCGCGTCGTGGTCAGGTTGCAACCGCAATGCAAATCAAACTTGCCTATGAAAAAGAATATGGTTTTCCAGTGCATAAGACGACAATTTATCGGCTATTAGAACGGCATCAATGGCGTAAAATAGTCCCAAGACCAACTCATCCCAAAAAAGACCCAAATGCTGTTGATGAATTTAAAAAAACTTTCCTCAGCTAGTAGAACAAATAAATCAAACAAGAGAGTCATCTGATACTAGACCTGTAGTATTAATGGCAGGAGATGAAGGCAGATTTGGTCGGATTGGGGAGGTTCGGGCTTGTTGGTGTCCACAAGGTATACGCCCAACTGTACCAAAACAACAAGTCAGGCAGTATATTTATGCCTACGCCGCAGTTGCACCCGAATTAGGCAAGATGACCTGCTTAACTTTGCCTTATGCTAATACTAAAATGATGAATTTATTTTTATCACAAATTTCTCAAGAGTTTGCTGATTATTTTGTAATTTTACAGTTAGATAAAGCATCTTGGCATCGTTCTAATGCTTTAAAAGTTCCGGAAAATATTCGTTTAATTTTTCAACCTGCTCATAGCCCAGAATTAATGCCTGTTGAACACATCTGGGAAGATATTCGAGAAAAACACTTTTATAATCAAGTCTTTCCTACTTTAGACCAAGTTGAGGAGGTACTATGCCAGGGTTTAGTCGAGCTTTGTTCTGATAGCGATCGCCTGCGTTCTTTAACTTTCTTTCCCCATCTCAGAATACTACCTTTGAACGCAACTTAGTATAAATTCATGGTGGCTAAAACAAAAGTTCCTGTTGGTGGCATTGAAGGCGAGTATAAACGGGTGAGTGTCTGCGCTAACTGCGGGTATTACCACGACGGCGATTTTCGTGACACTTGTGAAAACTGCGGCGCAGAAATTAAACCTGATGCTCATGGCAATGTAGCCAAATTGACTCGTGTACTGCCAATGGAAACTGCGATCGCTCGTCGTCGAGAACGCATTACCTGCGACGAAGAAGAACGGCTCAAGTATGGCTACAACATCACCACACATTTCCGTTACGCTAGCCAAAAGCGGGAATCAGCTATTGTTCAAGCTGCTGACGGTACGCCACTGTTCAAATTAACCTATGGAGCTACAGCTACCATTTGGCGAATTAATCGGGGACTGAAGAAGAATAGAGAAGAACGAGGATTTAAGCTCAATCCAACAACGGGTGTATGGGGCGACCATAAAAATCCACAGACTCAACAGACACCCGATAGCTTGCATACCGAAGTCAATTTAATGGTTGATGATACTTGCAATATCTTGATTGTTGAACCATTAAATGCTCCTGTGGAGGACAGAGAAGCTTTTATTGCCACCTTGCAATACACTTTAGAAACTGCAATTCAAGCCGTTTACAAATTAGAAGCTGATGAACTCGACTCCGAACGACTAGGCGAAGGCAAGTATTTACTGTTCTGGGAAGCTGCTGAAGGTGGTGCAGGTGTACTCTCTCAGTTATTAGAAAAACCAGAGGCATTTAAGAAAATTGCTGATGCAGCTTTCGACATTTGTCATTTTACACAACCTAAAGACAGTTGTATTCAAGCTTGCTATGAATGCTTGCTCTCTTACCGCAATCAATTTGACCATGCACTGATAAATCGTCACCTCATCAAACCTTGGCTTGACCTCTTACTGGAGAGTAGCGTTATTACTCAGGTCAAAGGGCTTTCTCGCGATCAGCAATATCAAAAATTGCTGGAACAGACAGACCCTAACTCTGATTTTGAGCGTGTGGTTTTGCAAGAAATTTATCAACGGGGGTACAAATTACCCGATGCTGCTCAGAAATTTATTCCAGAGGCAAACTGTAAACCAGATTTTGTTTATGAGGAAGAGGCGATCGCTATTTTCTGTGATGGTTCAGTTCATGATAGTCCTGATAAGCGCAGGCAAGACCAGATTGAACGGGATAATCTTAGGTACGAGACTGGTTATACTGTCCTTACCCTAAGCCATAGTGAAGGTTGGCAAACTGAATTGCTTGTTTTAGCAAGTTTATAACCTAGAACCAATCCATCCACTGACCCTTAATTTTGTACAATTGCTCCCAAAGTACCCTTAACTGCACGTAAATAATCATCTGGCGATAGTAGAAGCAGCATTCCTCGCATTCCACCAGAAACAGTAATCTGCTCAAATAGAGTTGCAGTTTCATCAAGATAAACGGGATAGTCTTTTTTGCTAGCTAAAGCTGTCACACCGCCACGGATATATCCTGTTAGTGGCTGAACTTCCTTGAGGGCAACTGTCTCAACCTTGCGGTTTCCTGAAATTCGCGCCAAGGCTTTTAAATCTAACTGAGCATTTCCCGGCACAACAGCAAAGCAGATACCTGTTGTGTCACCTCTGACTACTAGAGTCTTAAAAACTTGCTCTGCGGGAAGTCCTACTTTCTGGGCTGTACTTTCAGCAGCCAGATCGTCAGGATCTACTTCATAGCTCAGGATTTGGTAGGGAATACCTAGTTTGTCCAGTAGTCGAGCAGCATTAGTTTTCATTTAAATCCACAAAAGATATCATTGCTGTTACTCCCAATCCTCAATCACCAGCCCACTAACGCGACTAAATTCTCTTATGTTGTGCGTAACTAATGTTAAGTTATTCACTAGCGCAATCGCTGCAATCTGCAAATCATAAGGCCCTATTGGTGTACCAAGCGTCCCTAACTCTGCCCGAATTGTGCCAAAAATTCGAGCTGCCCGATCATCAAAAGGCAAAGATACAAAATTATTTAAGAATGCTTCTTGTAATGTTAAAGTCCGTGTGGGATTATTACTTCGCATTGCACCATAGAATAGTTCGGCTTTTACTACCGAACAAACAACGATATCTGCTGGTGATAGCGATTCTAACCTCTGCCTCACAGCAGACATAGGACGATTCAGATAAACAATACAAGCATTGGTATCTAACAAATATCTCACTCTAATGGCTCCCTAGTGTCATGCTCACCTTGGGGATATCTTTGAATTGGGTCATCTGCTAATGATCCAGCTGTTTGTTCAAAAAATCCGGCTGGCCATCCTAATTCTTGGGGTGTTTTCGGGGGCGCTGATGGTTCTATTTGTTGATAAATCACTACGACTTCCATTTCTTTGTCTGTTATGCCAACAGGAATCTCAAGGTGCAAAATGCCATCACCCCCAACATGAGAACATAACTTAATACTTTGCATTACTGTTTTCTCCTAGTCCTTGGCTGATTGAAAATTACGTGGTATCTCATCTATAATGCCGTATTCTTTTTCAATCACACTCAACAGCTTCTTCTCCATAGCTGTCAAATACGGTCGCTTCAACTCTCCCAAGTGCTTTAAGACAGCACTTGAGGCATCTTCCAAGTTTTGATTTTCCCATAGCCTATGAATGCGTAGGCGTAGCCCGCCGCAGGCATCGCTTCCTGTGGGAAAAACAGCACCATCGCTGATTAACTGCATCTGCTGACATTCGGATGAATAAGGCAATTCCTGAGAAATTATCTAGCCAAATCGACGCAGGTGTTAAACTCGCTATGAAAAAAGCTATTGAAAGACACCGCCGTTTAGTAGAATCTATTAGCATTTGGCAAAATGGCCAAGTTGTGAGATTAACCGCCATACAAATTCCTCCTTTCAACTCAGATGAGTAACTTATTTTCCCTCATTCCAGATCAAATCCGAGATAAACTACCACTGACGGAAGATAAAAAAGAACTACTTCAACAGCAAACCATTAGTCAAAATATTCCAGGAACAATTCTGCGGGATTTTCAAACTATTTTAGAATTTCTCCAACCCAACGGCGTTGAAGTTAGTAGCACTTATCACCAATTCTCGCTTAAGTATCTCCAAGAACTTAACTCACAATTGAGTTATCCCATAGATATTAACCTCAAACGTCCTGTACAAAAATCCTATCCTTATATTCACGGTCTTTATTTCCTTCTCCGCGCCTCTGGAGTGTCTCAAGTTATTACCGAAAGTAAAAAGAGCAAGTTAGTTTTAGACCCAAAAATTCTGCAAATTTGGCAAGGATTAAACCACACAGAACAATATTTCACACTGTTAGAATCTTGGTTAGTTTGGGGAGAAAGCGAACTCTTAGGCGACCAAAGAGATATGTTTGACCAAGCATATCGCTGTTTATTATTTTGGAACAATCTTCCAGAAGAAGGATTAAAAATTAATAATTACTCAGAACAAGATAAATTAGTTTATTATCCTGGTTTCCACAATCTTGCTCTCTTACATTTATTTGGATTAATTGAACTGACATCAGGAAAACCACAAGCCGCTAAAGGCTGGAGTTTTACTCATGTAAACCCCAAGGCTTGGGGTAATGCTCTCATGGCTGTATTAACAGAAAGTCGCTCAAATATCCAAATAGAAGATTACGCCACTTTTAGGTTAGATTTTCGCATAGCTTTTGACAATTTAAAACCTTATCTCCAACCCTATTTCCCGGAATGGTCACAAACTTTAGTGATTGCCGAAGGCGGTTTTACTGAGGGTGTTTACATATTTAAAGCCACTTTACAGAATGCTTGGCGACGGATTGCTATCCCAAGTTATTTGAATTTAGATGAAGTCGCTGCCGCAATTGTGCAAGCATTTGATTTTGATCCAGAACACCTCTACAGATTTATTCACAAAGACCGTTTAGGAAGAACTTTGGAATTTAATCATCCTGTTGTCGAAATTCCCCCTGATACCTGCGATTTTCGTTTAGGCGATTTATCCTTAGAGGTAGGCAGTCATTTACAATTTATCTTTGATTTACTGCAAGAGTGGGAATTTGATTTATATGTGGAGAAAATTGAACCAGCCAATGACAAAATGAAAAAGCCCAAGATTCTTGAATCTGATGGTGAACCGCCAGCGCAATATGGTGAAGAAGAAGAAAGCTGGGAATAGATTTTCTACTGTGATAGGCTACGTTCTAATCCATACATACGTGTCAGAATTGGTAGTGCGATCGCTCTATATTGGTTTTCAGTTGCAGTTCCAGCTAGTGCAGGATAATTATCTATTGACAACCTTGCTATTTTGTCCCTAAAAAGACACTATTTATGTAACTGGGATATTATGAGCTTCTTGTATCTTTGCTTGTACAGGTTTAATTTGTTGAATGGGAATCTCGATTATGAATTTAGTTCCTGCTCCTGGAGATGAAATACAGTTTAAATGTCCTTGATGTTTTTCTGTGATAATTTGATAGCTAATTGACATTCCTAAACCAGTTCCCTTACCTACTGGTTTGGTCGTAAAAAACGGGTCAAATAGGCGCTGTTGAACTTCTTGCGACATTCCTATGCCATTGTCAGCAATCTCAATCGCAATCCAATCTAAGTTGAGGACAAGAGTGCGGATAACGATTTGTGGGTTGTGTGGCTGATTAATAACAGATAAATTTTCTAACGCATCGATGGCATTAGTGAGGATATTCATCAACACCTGATTAAGTTGACCCGCATAACATTCTACTAAAGGCAACTGACCGTATTCTTTGATAATTTCAATTGACGGATGGTCTGATTTATCTTTGAGGCGGTTTTGCAAAATCAATAGTGTACTTTCAATACCACTGTGGATATCCACAGTTTTCATTTGGGCTTCATCTAGTCGAGAGAAGTTCCGCAAGGATACAACAATATCACGAATGCGCTCGCTTCCCGTTTTCATAGATTCTAGCAATTTTTTTAGGTCTTCAGTAATAAATTCTAACTCGTTCGCTGCAATGGCTGACTGAATTACTGGTGCAGGGTCAGGATATTCTTGTTGGTAGAGTTGTAGTATTTCTAGTAATTGTTGAACATATTCTTTAGCATGAGTAACATTACCATTGATAAAGCTAATAGGGTTGTTAATTTCATGAGCCACTCCAGCCACTAGTTGTCCTAAAGAAGACATCTTCTCAGTTTGAATTAGTTGCGCTTGCGTCTTTTTTAATTGTTTTAGTGCTTCAGTGAGTTGTTGATTTTTTTCGGTTAATTCCTTCTCGCGCTGTCGCAAGGCTACCTCTGCCTTTTTCACAGCAGTAATATCTAAACCCATTTCCACAACCATTGGTTCACCGTTCATATTTTTGAACGGATAATCATAAATCTGATACACATTGCCTGTTTTACTATCAACCCATTCCCAAAGTTGCGGAGCATTAGTTTCAAAGACGCGAAAGGTAGGACAGACTGAACAAGGCTGCTTCAGCCCAGCGATCGCCTCATAACAACGTTTCCCTGTGGGGTTTCCAAATACCTCCAAGAAGCGTTGGTTATAAAATCCTACGCCATAATCATTAGGTTGCAGATAAAGGAAAGCGGGTAGCTGATTCAATAGGTTATAAAGGCTTTGGCGTTCCGTTGAGAGTGCTTCTATTTGCCGTTGAAGCTGGTTGATGTCTTTGCCTATTGCATAGATGAGTCCCTGTTGGTCAGTTGATACACTCCATGACAACCACTGATAACTACCATCTTTGTGAAGATAACGGTTATCCCAGTGCAAATTTTGCAGTGGTTCAGTTGGTAGCTGATTGATTACAATATCTTCTGGATGTACTAATTCTAACCAAGAATGCCCAATTAAGTTTTCTGGTTTCCATCCCAATACCTTTTCCCATGCAGGATTGACTTGCTGGTAGCAACCATCCCTTGAGATGATACAGAATAAGTCAGTTGAAAGGTTGAAGAAATCTTCTAGATTAAACACAGTAATCTTGTTATCTAAATTTTGTCTTCAACATAACTAAGTATATCCACTAGTTACAATGTCAAGATTACTGAATAATTACAAATAGAGTGAAAATTAAACTAAACAAAACTTGATCCCATAATTGCGGTTTCCAATTCCAATAGCTCTAATTGTGATTCCTTTGGCTTCAATCTCTTCAAATTCTCTTCGCAGCCACCAAGCATATTCTAAGTTATCAAAACTTCCAACTGAACTCAAATAAGCACGAGTAACTTTGAAGTATTAGAGCAACCATCTAAAACGGGTTTAATCTCTCCATCACTAAAAAAGCAAGCGTTGAGTTTGACTCAAAATTGAGTAAATATCTGGAGAATTGGTGGGTGTTTCAGTATTCATGTACAAGAAGGCAACAGTCTTTAAATAAAATTTTAGATAGATTCAGACAGCAACCCTGACATATCTAATACTCGCGCTGACCAAGTACTAGCTTGCTCGGACATATTTTTACATTCGCTCTCATTAGACCAAAGACTATCAAATTTTAATTTCCAACGTGCTAGTTGTATTTGAATGTTAACCAATTCTTCGGCATACTCAGATTCAATTTCTGCTGCCGTCCATTCAATAAAACATATAGTTTCATCTGTCACACTTTCAACAGCTTCTTTATAAGCGCTGTTACAAAATGTTCTAATCCTTGCTAAATTGGAAGCTATGTGTCCTAAGCGAAGTGATGTATTTTCACTTTGAAACCGTGCTTGTTTTTCATCTAACTTCTGGTTCATGTCCACCAATTAACTCCTGAGCAATTTGTTTAACCCATTCTCTAATTACCTGACTTTTCACGGGATGTGGAAAAGGGGATTGGTTCGCGATAGCTGGTCGCGAACCAATCCTCTGGACTTAAGATAATTTGCGTCCTCTAATATTAAGGTGCTTGTAGTATCGTATTTTGGGGTGCAAATGAAACTATTAGAAGCAAACCCGTACCGCGATTGTGATTTTGGTGACAAACGTCTGACCGACAGAGCAGTGTTAATTGCGGAGGCTTTAAAAGTAAAATATGGTCATCCTCTATCAGAAATATTTCAAAGCGCTAGTGACCTCAAACGTGGCTACGAATTCTTTTCTAACCCCAAAACAACTTTTGAGAAATTGACCCAACCATCTTTTAAACAGACGGCACAAGAGATTTATGGCATACCAATAGTATTAGCGGTAGGAGATACTACTTATCTGGATTATAAAAAAATATTAGAAAAAAGAGATGATTATGGGCCTACGGGCAATGGTGGGAACGGACTAATTTTACATAGTTCTTTAGCACTAGACCCAGACTTTGGTCAGCCACTAGGACTATTATGGGAGAAATTGTGGCATCGACAGCACAAAGCATCTCCACCACCAGAGGAAACATCTACGGCAAAAAAAAAGCGATTAAAAAAAGAACGTTTAATCGCCAAGAATAGAGCTTTTAAAGAGAAAGAATCTTATCGATGGGTTGAAGTTTTTCAGAAAGTAAACAAATTATTTAAAGGTTTAGAAATGCCTGATGGGGGACTACTCTCAAGAGTAATTCATGTCTTTGACCGTGAAGGAGATATTGCAGAAGTATTCGCACTTCAACGTAAAAATAAAAATACAGGTGTAGTTGTCAGAGCCGCTCACAATCGTTGTTTAGAAGGAGAAAACTCTTATCTATGGGAGTATGTAACATCCCAGAAAGTGCAGTTTATAAAAGAGATTGAATTACCTGAAACTAAAAAGCGAAAAGAAAGAACTGCCACCTTGGAGATCAGGTATTGTCCAGTATCAATAAATCCTCCTTCTCGGTTAAAAAAGTCAGGCAATTTTAACGTTTACGCGCTCTTTGCAACAGAAATTAATGTGCCAGATGGATGTGAGCCAATTACGTGGATGCTACTGACAAGCGAGTTAATAACAACACAGACAGAAGCATCTCAAATTCTTCGATGGTATACGTATCGCTGGCGGATAGAAGAATATCACAAAATACTAAAATCTGGCTGTAAAGCGGAAAGTTACCGCTTGGCAGGGGAGAGTATGTCAACAATGTTAGGTTTTTTAACAGTGATTGCGGCACAATTACTGCGAATGACTTATCTACACCGGAATTCCCCGCACAGTTCAGCAGAATTGGTGTTAACAAAAATACAAATGGACGTGCTACTTGCTAGTACTCCACCCAAACAAAAAAAGCAGATACAGCTTACAGTTGACTGGGCAATTAGAGCAATTGCACGTCTCGGCGGATACTTAGAACATAGGAAGAATAGCCCTATTGGGATACAAGTTTTGTGGCGAGGCTGGTTGGAATTAGAAACTTTATGCCAAGGTTGGTTGCTACATGAAAATCTAAAATCAATATATTGATTTTAGTTACTCGCCTTTGTTAGGAGGAATATGGTTCGCGACAACAAGTCGCGAATCTAGGAGTTAATTTGATGTCGAAAGACCGAAAAACCATAGCCCAAGAGGATTTACACAAGCGTATAGATTTTGTGATCTCGATGAAGGAGCGTCTGGAACTTGAAGTAGCTGCCATACACGACTCAACGCCTGTTGCGCCACCTAGTTGTAGAATCGCTCGTTACCTAGCAAAGGGGCGTAAAGAATTTTATTGGTACTATAAACTACATGCTACAACACCAATATTTACGACTCGAAATGATGGCAAGCTATCCAAGTACAAGCATTTAGGTAAGGCTGGTAGTCAAGCCTACATAGATGCCATTGAACAAATTACTGCAAGGACTAAAATTGAAGCTTTAGATCGTTCAATTGAGACTCTCAAACAGGGTTTAAAAGATTTAGTCGAAGAAACTTCCAAATATAATAAAGAATAACAAGTGGTTCGCGATAGATTATCGCGAACTACTCTTTCTTTTCCACATCCCGTGAAAAGTCAGCTCTAATTACTGGGTCTTGAATTAGCATTGAGCGATTATTTTGACTTGGGCGAATGTTAATAATCGATTCATAGGCGATTGATTGATTAAAAGGAGTCTAGTCAGCACCCCAGATATCTCGCTGTCTACTACCGTCTTCAAGCAATGCTGCTTCACAAAAAGCGTGTTTCTCTCCTCCTCCAGCTAAAATCCCTCTTTCTATGTCTACTGCTATTTTGATATATAGTTCCAAAGTTTGCAGCTTTTGATGAAATTCTTCTAATATTGCTCTTTGCTTGATAATGAGTACCAAAATCTCACTCCTAACACTCTAAATACGTAACTAGCTACAAGTTTTATTTTTGTGGAACCGCCAAATAAATCTCTGTATTGAACAATTAAATAAATTCCACCTCATTTGGAAAAATAAATTCACACTCAACAGGTGATAACCAAATATGACAAATTACATTGTCATATTCTTCTGCTTCAACTATCGCTCCTGCTTCACAATACTTTTTTCCAACAAAATCAGAGTTTCTTAAGTAAAAAATTTTGGGTACTAATAATTTAGCTAACTTTAATTTACCTTCTTGTTTAGCTTGATAATAGGCTTGGGTCAGTTGTTCATTACTAGGATGATGACGAACGTAGCTCATCAATGCTTTCCACTTTTGGGGGCTGAGTCTTTCTTTTAAACTGTCAGATAAACTTGTATCACTTTGTTTTTGCTGTTCGGCTTCCCATTTCTCCCATTTCACCCTTTGAATATATAACTGAACAGCTTCTTTAACAGAAATTCCATGCGTTCTCGCAATTGTCAAGACATGAGCGGCTATTTCTAGGTCTTTAATTGAGTCGGAATCCATTGAAAGTAATTACAATTTTCAGATAGTAAATCAGTTGATACTCCTATATTTACAACAAACCAGTCTACTTAGCTCTTGCACTAACAATTAAAATTGCGATTACACGACCAAATATACTAGCCTTGGCTCAAAAACTTATTTTTATATTGGCTTGTGTTGTGGAACTTTGTTAAAAATGCGCTCAGTGCGATCGCCTTACTACCGCCCACCACAGCCCTCAAGCGACCCCAACAGTTCCGTTGAAAAACCGTTCTGAAAAGGCTAAATCGGCATCGGTAACTGGAAGATTGCGCTTGGGGAGGAGCGATCAGACTTGTACACAGCAAGAGCGATCGCCTTGTGCCAAATCTGCGATTCAACATCAGATAATCCCTGCTGTCTAACAACAATGGCTTTGATGATGCGGCGGTTTCCAGTTGGGGAGTGAAGTGGGAGCAACTTCTCTAATTCTGCCAGAGAAGTTGCAAGATAAATTCGTAAACTCTCAAGTCGGAATTAGAGATTACGAATTGAGAGTTTATCTCCTCAAAATATTAATAGCTGCACCTGCTGCTGCGCCATCTAATAAATCCCCAGCCACATCTTCGCGCCCGCCAAGAATAGCGCGAACCCCGGCGCTACTTGCTGCACCGACTGCGGCATCTCTACCTAAGTTACGTTTTTTCTTACGTCCAACCAAATTGACGGCAGCACCAGCCGCAGCACACTTAGCAGCATTGCGTAAAACAGTACCACGTCTTCTAGCAGCTCCAGTTACTACACAAGTACCAGCACCAAGGGCTGCATCTCCTAAAATTCGGTCGTTAGCTGCTGCTGGTTGAAGAGGAACTAAGGAGATTGCAGTTAAACTGGCAGCCATGAAACTGGGTAGAAATGCGCGTTTGAGAATTCGATTCATAGTAGATACCTTCTTAAAAAATCAAACGACTGTTCAAAAGACTAAAAAAAATTCAATTTGTTGCAGTCATAAATTCGCTTATTTCTAGTTTAGACCTGGAGTTTAATGCTTTACATCAATCCAATCCCAAATTTCTCATCGCTTTCCACAAATTAGGTCGTCGCTTATGCTGGACTTTCCATTGAGACAACAAACTATCATAACTCTGTGGTGCTAACTCCTTCAAAGCAGACATCCATTGTGCATTTTTCGTATAATCAGAGCTTTGAGACGAGTCCGGTCTGGGTACAAAGTTGTGTAAATTTGCTTGCCAATAAGCCATCACTCTTTCCCACAAATCAGGGGGCGCATATTCTTGGAGATACATTCTCCTAGAAATATCATCCCGTGTTGATAGTTGGTTTGGTAGAATCACAATCTCATAAAACTTAGGATAGGGGGATTTTCCCTGATACTTTATCTCGGTCAAATCTTTTGTTAACAAATGTAAAATACTATATTCCCCACCCAGTTGTCCTTCATCTCCAGGTAAATTCTCCAACCACTCGATAATTTGTTGCCTAAACCAAGTATGTCCTTTTTCCTCAGTTGTAATACTATCGAGCAACCAATGCAACCACCAAGTATCTAGGGGTTTTTGATTTGTATAAAAATATGAATATCTGTATGGTGTACCACGTTTAATTATTGATTCACGCCAAGATGTAAACAAGGCTTGCTGAGTCTCTTTATTAACTGGTATCTCAGCAAAAGCTTTGAACATACTCGACCAGTCGTAACAACATTCAAAAGTAATATATTGAATTGACAACGCATTCACCCGTTCGATTTCTCCCAATTCTCGAACAGCTTGCTGATAATAGCGAAGTAAAGTTTTTTCCTTTTCCCAATTCCCAGGAGCGTAAGAAAATCCATCCACAGCAACAAATAGCAGCGAGTTTTCCGGTATCCAGGGATTCAAGTCAGGTTTGTTTTTTAATAACGCATCCAAAGTCTCTTGAATCACTGTAAGACTTTCTCTATATTCTTGTTTAGCCAACAAATCCTCAATTACAGGTAAACCATTTTGCCATTCCTGGGAAATAGTCGCCCGGAGATTGTTCAAATATATCTCTGGGGTTGCAAATTGCTGCATCAATTCCATGTAAACTATATGCCAATAAGAAAAAGTATTCTCTAAGTCATGCTTCCACAGAGAAACTTCTCGATTGGCTGTCAATCCGTCAAAAATTAACTTTTTTTCAACATCAGGTAAATTGGAAAAGAAATCGATCACAGCATCATCATCTAAACTGGTGTGGTAAAATTCCTCATCCAATTCCCTAATTCTTTGAGCTAATTTGAACCCATTTTGTCCTTGTGACTGCACCAATAACCATTCCCATTCCAACAAGCTACTTGTTGTCGCTCCTTCCAAATGAATACCATTAGCAATTTCCATCCAGTCGGGTATACCATTAGAGATTTCACTTTCTGCTGACAACAAACTGGCTGCAAAACCATCGTCATTACTAAAGCCATTCTCAAAAGCCGTTTTTACCAATGGCTTCATCTTTTGTGCAACTGCTTCTAAATCTTCAACAAAAGTACAGTCATCAAAATAAGGTTCTTCCCAGCTTGCTTCTTGGACTATATATTTTCCCTCTGACTGTGATGCTTGCCAAATAATCTGATTCCATTCTCCCCATAATTGAGACCAAGTTTGAGCTAATTTTGCCAAAGAAATTGGTTGTGCTTTGCTTGTTTTTACCTGTTCTACTGTTTGAGGTGGAGCGATGATTTGAGTTAAAGTCTCCTGGGTATTCCCTTGCAGTTTAGCAAACACAGTTACTCGCTGTTCGTCGGATAAAATCGCAAATAATTCATCCAGTAGCTGGGAAATTTCCCTTTCTGTAAGTGCTTCAAAGATGCGCGAACCAACAGAGGTTTCTTGTTTAATCTTACTCAAAGAATTGCTCTGGCTCTTTTTTGGCATCTTGGTAAATCCCCTTAGCATTACATAAATAGCCTATTTCAACCGGAAGTAACGAGGAGGACAGTCAAACATTATTTAACAAACGTTAATTTGCAATTTCAGCTTCCAGCAAACTCAACACTTTCTCTTCCAAAGCTGTCAAATAAGAACGGTTCACCTTCCCCAACGACTCCAAAAACCTCTGCACCGATTCCTCCAGCCCACTCGAATACACTCGACTGATGCGATCGCAAATCACCCGCATCTGCTCACGCTCCGCAGGCAGGTAGTTGAAGGACTTCAGATGTTGCAACCCAACCGTGTACTCGCTATCCCAGGTTTTGACAGTACAGCTGAATTCGCCCACATGGTTAACTATGCCCCAGCAGCCACCCTTGCCCCTGAGTTCTGGATTATCTCTGGCTAAGATTTGGCATACCTCGCCAATTTGGTAGGTGTTGGGTATTCTGGTACGTTCCATAATTTTCTGCACCACATCAGCAACGATCCTGGCACTGGGAACTTTACCGTCAGCCTCCTGTACTGCCCGTTGCCAAACTTTAACCTGCTGCTGGGGTTCTAGCTTTGCCAGAGGGCGCACTTGTCCTTCGTTAGTCGGCAGGATTCGTGAGAGGTTAGGTCGAGTTTTGTCTACTTCCTCGTTTTGGGAACAATTTGTTCCCGTTTCATCCACTTCCCCATTTTGGGAACAATTTGTTCCCGTTTCATCCACTTCCCCATTTTGGGAACAATTTGTTCCCGTTTTATCCACTTCCTCGTTTTGGGAACAATTTGTTCCCGTTTCATCCACTCCCTCATTTTGGGAACAATTTGTTCCCGTTACTATGTTGTCAAATATTACAGAACCAGCTATTAGATAATTGACTCGGCGATGGGTGTATCCAAATCTATCACGACAATACTCCTCAAATGTGCGATGAGTGGATCTGTATAACCTGCGATCGCGCAACTGAGCCAATGCCTTGCCTGCCTCAAAAAACGCCCGTTCCACACGGCGCTCTAAGTGAAGGCGATCGCGCTGTTCCTGCTCGGTTAATTCTGGAACTTCAACAGCACTAACCGTAATTGTTGCTGTAGCTGGGTTTTCTTCTTGGGTAAGGTTATCTGGTAGCGTATCGTCACTGGATGCAGCAGAGGTAGCTTTTTTGCGCTTAGAGGGTGGTTTAGCCATTATTTCACCCCTAACTGAACAGTACTTGAGCAAATATCGAGTTGTGCCATGATGGGGGTGTGATTAAATTGATATGAATTCCCCAAACCTTTTACTGAGGTTGGGGTTTTTCCTTAACTTATTTAGATATATATTTGCATCTGCGGTAGCCATCCTTGTTGCTTTGTCGGCTTTGGCATTGTCTCTACATTCCTGTGTATAAAATGTCCATGACAACGAAAGCGGCAAGTAAGCTCATACCGCTTTGATAACCCCGAGGTGTACTTGTAGTACTTGTGGAGCTATAACCATTGCCAGTACAGCATTTTTACGTGCCAACGGTTGCTTCACTTCGTTAATTGAACCGTGTCGCAGTTTATGTATGGCTTGGTGCAGCCCAGCGTGGGCATTCGTTGCACCATTGATTGCTGGAAAGTATTACTTGTGGGTCTGTCATTTTTTAGAACCCCTTCAGAGTAAGAACTCTCAACTTACTTCCTAAACGACAACACAAAATTAGAGCGATCGCTTTCACGATTTAGGCTCTACGCTAATACTGCTTAGGTTTTACATACTTCATAGAAGAAGTATACCACTATTTCCACATATCGTGTAAATATAGGAGTATCAGTGAGAGAAATCGTAATGCAAGGAATACCTTTGGATTTGGTATCCCGGATTGACTGGGATCAGGAATATGGTGAGTTTTTATTTCAGCAAAGAGAAGACAAAAAACTTTCTAGAGAAGAAGTAGCACAAGCAATCACAAGGCTTGGAGAACCTTGTTCTCAGCAGTTAATTCATAAAATAGAAAAATGGAAGGGTAAAGGTGATCGCTCTGTTTCTTTGTCTCTTATCTTGAAGTATTGTCAAATTTTAGGGATCGAGCTTAGGCAATTTTATCCTGTTGTAGCACAAACCCTTAGTTACCCATTGTTACAAAAAATCTCGTCCGTAGCTGTTGACCAATTTCCATAAAATATGTAAAATAATAAGAGATAAAACAAAGGACAACCGCTTCAGCCTGGAAAACTTGTGCGATCGCCCTTTGACCCTTTTACAGGAAATCTTATTATGACCCATCCAACCTACACACAGCAAGCCCTTTGCCGCTATAACCTCCCCCGCCTCAAAAGAATCGCTGGCGAACTCGGTGTTACACCCACCGACGACAAAAGAGCGACTGACACCTGGGTAAACGCAATCATCACCCACCAATCCACCCAGCTTCAGAAAGTTGACAACCAAGCCCTCGCTCAAGCTGAACTCGACAACTACATCGCTGACCAAGCCCAAGCCGTAGCTCCTGAACCCCTCACAATAGTCGAAATCTCGTTTGACCATCACGAATATTATGCTGATGACAAACTGGTAGCCAGCATCAGCCATGACGACAACCACTTAACGCAACCCTGGGTAGTAATGGTCAACGAGAAAGAAATATTTCGTGCCAACACTCTAATGCGTTGCGATCGCTTCATCTGCACTCACTACAAAGATGCTTCATTACCTGTGCAGGAAAAAGAAGCAACACCCCCCACGACCGAAAACCAAATCATGGCGCATATCTTCAACGAGTGCCAGAATTACGGGTTTGAAATTCTCGATGATGGCATTTACAACAACAACGGCGTGAAACTGGGGCAAGTCGGATGCACTGACGGTGACTGGTGGGTGAAGAGGCGTTATTCAGGTTAGCAGCAGTATTCTAACTCGGTCTATGATGCAGTGCGCTCATTATCAATGGTGGACGTGGCTACTGATGATAAATCCATTTTTGATGAATATATTTTAGACCAACCCTTAGAACAGCTAACTGGCAATAAATTGCAACGGCTGCTGGAGAGAACGGAGTTAGTTACAGCGTAAGTTTTGGGCTTCGCCTGGGAAAAGGTTAAAGGGAAAGGGGGAAAGGTAAATTTCTTCATTCCCTTCCCCTTTGCCCTTTCCCCCTTTCCCTAATTATTTATTCACCAATCCCCATTAAATCAATGCAACCCACAATCTCCATCCCCCAACACTGGGGCTACCCCCGCTTTGCCTTGGAACAGCGTACAGAACAAGGCACAATTCTAGGACTTTACTACTACCCATCTGGTACAGAATTGGCTGAACAATTTGATGATGGTTGGCGTTATGCTCTGATGCCTAACAAGAATTCTGATGAAATATCGTACTTGAAAGAGGATCAAATCCAACCGCTCACGCCAGAAGAATTATTCCAGCAAATTACCGCAGAGATTGACTTTTATCAACAACAGATAAGCATTCTCAACCGACAGTTAACCGTATTAACTAAGGGTGCAAACAATGGCTAATTCTACAAACAGTTTTGACCGTAGAGCCAATCATTTGCTGCGTTCGATTCGGCTTTGTGGCGGTTGTGTTCCATTGCATCGTTTGCAATTCCAATTCTCCGATTCAGTCATTCAAACTCTGCTGGATAAAGAACTGGTGCAAATACAGAATACGGGACGCGGCTTTTTGTTGGAGATTGCCGAGGATTTTTAGGTTATTAATCCCAGAGGAGAAAATTATGAAACTTTACGCTAAGACAATCGCACAAACTTTACCAGATTGGGCAACAGTCGTTACACAGAGCACAGATTTATTTGAGGTTGAAATCAATGATGAACACCCAGATTTTCAATCTCTACTTGAAGAATTGGAAACGGAGATTGAGCCAGGAATAACAGGAGTGAAAGCAGAAGATTTATGTTCACGACTGGGCATTGAAATGTCTAACTCCAGCCTCCAGCAATTAGTTGAACAAGCTCAAAACCTGATATCCCTTATTGCTACGCACCCAGACTATAAACAACTCCTGAACGAGGGATATCAACCTGATTTAAACATTGCCGATGCTCAAACTGCGCTCACCTATCTGGAATGGGAGCTAGAGCGGAATCAAGAATCTTCTGTTTAGTAAAGAAGCGATTGCTTGAATATCACCTTTTCTTCAAGCATTCGTAAAGCACTCTCCTGTTCCGTTACAAACCACTAATTATTGCACAGGTTACAGTCAACATGATTACTGAAATCAAACTAGGTTTATGCAACCCTCCCGAACCGATTTATCTCTATGTAAATCAGGGAGAAGTAGACGGAGAATCTTACGTTTGGTACAAGTTCAATATCAACCAAGATAAGAAAATTCCAGTTTCCCAAAGGGCATTAACTGGGTACTTGTCTGAACTGCGCCTAACGACTAAAGAGTTCAAAGGCAAGGACAACCTTAAACTTGATATTGTTGTCAGCGCTGATGAACTTTATATAGTGAGAACTGGCATTGAAACCAATTTCGCCAAAAGCTTCCTTTTAGCTGCATCATTAGTCCAGGATTTTTCCAAACCACTGATTATCGTTGCGAATGCTGGCGACGAGAATACAGTTTTCTGTAATCTTTACGATGCTGCAACTAAAAGCAGAATTGAAAGAGAATGGAACAAAAATGCTGATTGATTTGAATATTTATCAGGTGGACTTTGAATCAATCAGCGCTCAAATTGTACAAGGACAGACTGACACACATTCTATCTCTACATCAATATCAGAGGTGAGATCATGAATATCAAATGGAGTGATGAAGAACTAGAAATTATTGAGGCGAAAGCTGAAGTCTATACAATCAAGCAAATAGCCTCAAGCCTAAAAAGACGAGGATTCTATCGCACACCAGTTGCAATTTATCTGAAGTTAAATAGCTTAGGTTATTCAGCCCGTCCCACTCTTGATAACTATTCTTGTAAAGAAATTGCTCAAGTTCTTCAATTGAATTTCTCAACTGTCACAAGGTGGGTAAAAAGAGGATGGCTCAAAGCTACAAAACGTTCTGCCAGACATTACCAAATTCGGAGATGGCATCTTAAGCAGTTTTTTGATAACCCACCTCAATCAATTAAAAAACGTATCACCTCTCTTGATCCAGAAGCAATTAATTACTTGTTAGGCAGGAAAGTATGACAGAACAAATCACTCCCTTTAAAACTCAAAAAGTCCTTGACCTTTGTTCTGGTATTGGCGGCTTCACCCTCGGTCATTTGATTAGCGGCGGTTTTGAAACTGTGGCTTTTTGTGAGATTAATCATTACTGCCAACAAGTTTTAAATCTGCGCTTCCCACATATTCCAATTATTCCTGATATCCATGACATTACAGTTGAGTCTTTGGCAAGAGTCGGAGTTGGAGAAGTTGACGGTATTATCGCCGGACTCCCCTGCCCTCCCTTTAGCCTCGCCGGAAAACGTCTTGCATCGCAGGATGAACGCAATCTGTTCAGTGAGTTCTTTAGAATCCTTCGCCAAGTTCGACCAAGATGGGCAATTGTGGAAAACGTACCCGGATTGCTCACTGCTGAAGGCGGTCAATTTTTCCGCACCGTACTATGGCAGTTTGCCAAGATGGGGTTTGATGTGCAGTGGGGAGTGCTTTCGGCAAGCCAAGTGGGGGCCATCCACAAACGAGAACGAGTTTGGATTATTGCTACCAACTCCCAAAGCTCAAGACGGCATACATCCTGGAACCAGTACGAGAAAGAGCGGACAAACGCTGCATTTGTCGGCGGCGGTAATCATTGCAACTTCCACAGATCATCACAAAGTCACAACTCAGTTGAATACGGAGCCAGAGCGATCGCTCAACGTACATCTAGTAGAGGCGATGATGGGTTTTCCGCAAGGTTGGACAGATGTCTCCTTACCCACGCAGGACTTACAGATTGCCTTACTGCTGCCACAGTCCCCAGCTTCAGTCGGCTCAGTCGTAGAGAAATTGCAGCGCTTACGCTCTATTGCCAACAAGAATATCGCCAACTCTCTTGCGAATACCAAGCCATCAGAAGACAACACAAACAACAGTTGATCGCTCTGGGCAATGCCATTGTCCCGCAATGCGCTGCACTAATTTTTGAACGACTCAAAAGAATTTTATCCCAACAACAGAAAAACGCATGATTGAGTTTTGGACTTTGGACAAAAAGAAGTTTGTTCGCGAGTCACACTCGCGAACAAAAAACTAGTCATCAGAAATTACCCCAGTTATTTTACAAACTGAGTCAGACTGAGTTAAACGCCTAAAGCCTAAGAAAATTTATGCGGCTTTGACTTTAGCGAGTGTTGATTTTGACTTCTTCTTGACAACAGGATGCTTAGTTCGTTGTGTTTGAACTTGACCTTGAACTCGACCGATGGAATTTCCTCTGGTTTTGGGAGAACGAGCGGGTGTACCAATCTCTGAAATAATTCTCTGAAAATCGCGTTGCACTACACTTGGAGTGGCAATTTTATCATTGTTTTGTTCTAAATAACGCTCCCATGGCCTGGGTAAGTGTGTTGCTAACTCCCTTGCCGCCCACAACTGTACGTAAGCTAGGATTACTAAATGTATCCAATTTTCCTCATGCAAAACATCTGGAGTTTGAAACTGCGTCATCAACAAACGCTGCTTGCTAAATCGCAGCATGTGTTCAATATCAAACCTTTGTCTATAGCAATGGTTTGCAACCGTAGGTGAGATTTCTCCACGTTGCTCACCTATGACAATTAACCACATTGGTTTCCAGAGAGATTGATTAGTATCATCAGTCACATGAATTCTGAGCAGAGTAAAAGGATGACAATACATTTTTTGGTGCTTGGTTCCCCTCATCAACATTTGATGCCAAGCGAGTATGGTGATGTTTAAAAGACGACCCTTACAGGTTGTCTGCTGAATTTGTGTTGTCTCGTCGGGAGAGTGCCAAGTTTCAACATCAGCTAAATTAAACCGTTCACCGTATTTTTTTGGACAACCACGTTTTTTCTTTGACTCATCAACGGGTGGAGATTGGTAGAAAATTCGATTACTACGAACTCTGGCTATCACTACCACATTTTTGTGTTTGGATTGGTCAAACAGAAATGAACGCTGACTATAGGCGCTATCTGCTACTAAGACGCACAATTTTTCCTGCCAGGGCAGTGATGAATCAGACATTACTGAGGAAATTTGTTCACTACCCACATCAACACCAGTTTTATCAAGTGATACCCTTTCTCCTGATATTGGTATTGACCAAGGGGCGGCATTCCCAGTTTCTTTCTCTGGTAAGATAGAAAGTATCGAATAAGAATGACCAATATTAATCGGTTTGTTACCCTTGATAGTATTTGGCTGGTAAATATACCCACGTTCAGCTAAAGTCCTCGCGTAAGGACGCGGATGCGGTGTTGTATCAAGAGCGAATAAGTAAAAAGGGCGTTGTTGTGGTTGCTTAATTAACTCAGATACCACCCTAATTAAGTTATTGGGTTTTTCTTGTTCTTCTTGTTCTTCTTCTTCATTGTTCTTCTCCTGAATATTTGTATTAAATGATTTTTGAATTGCTTTATAAATAGAATTATAGCTTCTGGGAAACAAAGGACTTAAAGATAACTCCGCAATTGAATTGGCTCCCGTATTACCCGCAAGCGCATCCAACAAATCCATACAGGCGTCGCTACATGAAGAAAAACAGTTGTAAATTTTTTGTCTAAAATCTTGAAATTGCGCTATTAATTGATTGTTATTAAATTTTGGCATAGCCATCAGTATTTACCCAAAGATACTTTGTAGTTGATATTACTATTTGTTGGGGGTCTGATGGCTATGCTTTTTTCTGCTCGTCACTATAAACAAGATTAATCATTCATTTATTCGCGAGTCACACTCGCGAATAAACTTCTTTTTGTCCAAAGTCCAAGAATAAGTAAAGTGTTTTTTTACTCTAATTATAGAGAAAATATTCAGTAAAAACCCATTTGTGACAGTTAGGGTGCGGAATGTGGGTTGAAAGATTCCATATGAACGAAGGACACGCCAGTTTGCTGCTTTTAGAGTTGCTAAAAGAACGAAACGGGATAAATACAGAAACATGGGATTTTAGTAGCATCAGAAATCAATGCGTTTTTACTACTCATACCCCTGTTCCAGCAGGACACGACCAGTTTGACTACGGCTTAGTGCAGTATAGTTTGGGACACATAGTGCCGTTTGATGTACTGCAAATGTTGGGGGGACGCGATCGCCTAAACATGACTATGCTAGGACTAAACTTGAGCCACTATGTCAACGGTGTTGCCAAGCGACATGAGGAAGTTTCGCAAGAAATGTTCCCCGGCTATCCCATCCACCACATTACAAATGGTGTTCACTCATTGACGTGGACTTGTGACAGCTTTAGAACCCTCTACGAGAGATATATTCCTGGTTGGAGTAACGATCCCTCAATGCTAAGGCACGCCATCAGTATTCCCCAACAGGAGATTTGGTCAGCCCATTTAGCGGCTAAAATTCGTCTTTTAACTTACATTCAGGAAAAAACCGATTTTTCGCTATCTGCGGAGACTCTGACGATTGGCTTTGCTCGCAGAGCTACTCTTTACAAGCGGGCAGATTTAATTTTTTCAGATATCGATCAACTTTTGGAAATTGCCAAACAGGTTGGTTCTTTACAGTTTGTTTTTGCTGGTAAGGCGCACCCTAAAGATTACGCTGGCAAAGAGTTAATTCGACGGATATTTGAAATTTCCCACCAATTACAGAAGCAGATACCTATAGTTTTTTTGGAAAATTACGACATGGAGCTATCCAAGCTGATTGTATCTGGCGTGGATCTATGGCTCAACACGCCACAGCGACCTTTAGAAGCTTCTGGAACATCGGGTATGAAAGCAGCACATAACGGTGTTCCCAGTTTCAGCATACTCGATGGTTGGGGACTTCCAAGGAATAAATTACTCAGAAAAAATCATAAGTTGACATCTAAAAGATAATGATAATCATTATGAGGGGGTAAGTGGTGGTTGCCGTCGGCAACCACCACTTACCCCCTCAAACACGAGAGCGAAAACTCTGCACTCTGTAAATAATGTCAGGTGCATGGTCATAATTAATATTGATGATTTTATAGTAAAAACATTTTAGAACTGGTGATAAAAATTAAGTGCTGGCACAACAAATATCAACAAACCACTTGCCTAAATTGGGAAATTTTTCATGTTTTGAGTTAGTGAGACGCTCTATTTGTTTTTCGACAGCAGACATAGCATCTTTGGTAAGCGTAACCCCAGTTTCATAGGTTTGAGTCACTAATTTAACCACAGGATGTTTACCTTTCCAGGTCATATTTTTAGCAAAGTTTAAAGCTGTTTCAACTTCGTCCAAAATACTGCCATTCCAAGAATTTTCTAATATACCCCATACTCGCTCAATTGGATTATATTTGCTGTGGTAGGGTGGATAGTAGGCTAAACGTATATTAAGTTGGTTAGATTCTGACTTTTCACGGGATGTGGAAAAGGGGATTGGTTCGCGATAGCTGGTCGCGAACCAATCCTCTGGACTTAAGATAATTTGCGTCCTCTAATATTAAGGTGCTTGTAGTATCGTATTTTGGGGTGCAAATGAAACTATTAGAAGCAAACCCGTACCGCGATTGTGATTTTGGTGACAAACGTCTGACCGACAGAGCAGTGTTAATTGCGGAGGCTTTAAAAGTAAAATATGGTCATCCTCTATCAGAAATATTTCAAAGCGCTAGTGACCTCAAACGTGGCTACGAATTCTTTTCTAACCCCAAAACAACTTTTGAGAAATTGACCCAACCATCTTTTAAACAGACGGCACAAGAGATTTATGGCATACCAATAGTATTAGCGGTAGGAGATACTACTTATCTGGATTATAAAAAAATATTAGAAAAAAGAGATGATTATGGGCCTACGGGCAATGGTGGGAACGGACTAATTTTACATAGTTCTTTAGCACTAGACCCAGACTTTGGTCAGCCACTAGGACTATTATGGGAGAAATTGTGGCATCGACAGCACAAAGCATCTCCACCACCAGAGGAAACATCTACGGCAAAAAAAGCGATTAAAAAAAGAACGTTTAATCGCCAAGAATAGAGCTTTTAAAGAGAAAGAATCTTATCGATGGGTTGAAGTTTTTCAGAAAGTAAACAAATTATTTAAAGGTTTAGAAATGCCTGATGGGGGACTACTCTCAAGAGTAATTCATGTCTTTGACAAATGAAGGAGATATTGCAGAAGTATTCGCACTTCAACGTAAAAATAAAAATACAGGTGTAGTTGTCAGAGCCGCTCACAATCGTTGTTTAGAAGGAGAAAACTCTTATCTATGGGAGTATGTAACATCCCAGAAAGTGCAGTTTATAAAAGAGATTGAATTACCTGAAACTAAAAAGCGAAAAGAAAGAACTGCCACCTTGGAGATCAGGTATTGTCCAGTATCAATAAATCCTCCTTCTCGGTTAAAAAAGTCAGGCAATTTTAACGTTTACGCGCTCTTTGCAACAGAAATTAATGTGCCAGATGGATGTGAGCCAATTACGTGGATGCTACTGACAAGCGAGTTAATAACAACACAGACAGAAGCATCTCAAATTCTTCGATGGTATACGTATCGCTGGCGGATAGAAGAATATCACAAAATACTAAAATCTGGCTGTAAAGCGGAAAGTTACCGCTTGGCAGGGGAGAGTATGTCAACAATGTTAGGTTTTTTAACAGTGATTGCGGCACAATTACTGCGAATGACTTATCTACACCGGAATTCCCCGCACAGTTCAGCAGAATTGGTGTTAACAAAAATACAAATGGACGTGCTACTTGCTAGTACTCCACCCAAACAAAAAAAGCAGATACAGCTTACAGTTGACTGGGCAATTAGAGCAATTGCACGTCTCGGCGGATACTTAGAACATAGGAAGAATAGCCCTATTGGGATACAAGTTTTGTGGCGAGGCTGGTTGGAATTAGAAACTTTATGCCAAGGTTGGTTGCTACATGAAAATCTAAAATCAATATATTGATTTTAGTTACTCGCCTTTGTTAGGAGGAATATGGTTCGCGACAACAAGTCGCGAATCTAGGAGTTAATTTGATGTCGAAAGACCGAAAAACCATAGCCCAAGAGGATTTACACAAGCGTATAGATTTTGTGATCTCGATGAAGGAGCGTCTGGAACTTGAAGTAGCTGCCATACACGACTCAACGCCTGTTGCGCCACCTAGTTGTAGAATCGCTCGTTACCTAGCAAAGGGGCGTAAAGAATTTTATTGGTACTATAAACTACATGCTACAACACCAATATTTACGACTCGAAATGATGGCAAGCTATCCAAGTACAAGCATTTAGGTAAGGCTGGTAGTCAAGCCTACATAGATGCCATTGAACAAATTACTGCAAGGACTAAAATTGAAGCTTTAGATCGTTCAATTGAGACTCTCAAACAGGGTTTAAAAGATTTAGTCGAAGAAACTTCCAAATATAATAAAGAATAACAAGTGGTTCGCGATAGATTATCGCGAACTACTCTTTCTTTTCCACATCCCGTGAAAAGTCAGCACAGAACATGACCCATTAAAAAGAGTAAATTCTAGTTGATAAATGTCAACATATTAAAGGATGAAAAGAAAAATATTTATTAAAAAAACTAAAAAGTTGTTGAAAATTTCATCTGAATTTATCAGTTGAAATCGTTTTTTCATGGACAAATTTCTTAAAACTTGTCTATCTCCAACGTTGGATGATAATTATTTGTCAAAAAATGATGCTTCGACACAAGTTCTCTATTTAAATAACAGAATTTTCTCTGATTTTTTTTCAAAATGAGAATTGCTGTGCAATTATACAGTAAAAAAATTCCCAAGCAAGGACGTATCATCTTGGCAGGCGACCATACGGCATGGTCAAGGCCAGATGCGGGTACTTTAAAAGAAAGAACCTACGAGCATTATACGACTGGTGGAAGAGGTGGTCGTCCTATAACTGTGGGATACGGATACAGTACAATAGCTTGGATACCAGAAACCGAAGGCAGTTGGGCGTTACCACTCAGACATGAACGAATAACCAGTTGGGAAAATCCCATAGACAAAGCTGTATGGCAGTTAAAACAGGTGTGTAAAGACTTACCATCACGACCAATCACACTATGGGATATCGAGTATGGATGTGCGCCCTTTGTCATCAAAACGGCCGAAATTAAGGCAGATAAACTGATGCGGTTGCGTTCCAACCTATGTTTATGGGGAGAACCACCACAATATTCGGGACGGGGGAAACCAAGAGTACACGGTGACAAATTTAAGCTCAACGATGACAGTACCTGGGCTGACCCAGAACAAACCATTGAACAAGAAGATACCAAACTGGGTAGGGTAAGGATACGCCTGTGGACAAAAAAGCATTTTCGTCTTTCTCCACACCATCCGATGTCAATTATACTGGTGGAAAGGCTACAACAGGATGGCTCACTACGAGTCAACAAACCAATGTGGTTGGCTTTTGTCGGTGAAGAAATGCCGCTTTTATCGGGAAAGGCAGAGGGCAGGAGGCAGAAGGCAGAAGGGAATTCTGGTTCCTGTCCTCTGCCCGTGACGCCTTGGGAACAAGGGTTTAAGACCCCCACTGAACTCTTGTTCAGTGGCTCCAAGTCAGGAGGGGCTTGAATCCCCTTCTGACTTGATCCTTCTGACTTGAAAATGTTCCTTCGATGAGTATCTATATAGATCCGTCTCACATCACATTTTCATTCATGGTGATGAAATTTTTTCATTGGGACTGCCCTCTGCCCTCTGCCTTCTGCCTTCTTCAACCCTGGGGCATCTGGTGAACCAAAGCCAGCAACCGATTCTGCTCCCGAAAATACTTCTAGCCAACACAACCCAGCCTCAGCAACGATTACGGTTACTGCTATTGAAATAACAGAGTTGACCCAGGAAGAACAAAGCTTACGCCTGCATTTAGAACACCGTGTGGAGAGAGCATTTTTGGAGGCGGGTCAAGCGCTGATAGAGTTGAGGGACAGACGGCTGTACATTAGTACAAGTTGGGATTAAACAAATTGTTCGCGTTGGAACTTAAACAACTACATCTTCAACAGAGCGACGAGCACTAGCTAATCCTTGCAGAGTGGAATAGCCAAGGCGGAAAGCAAAAGTTGGCTTCCAAATAGAATCACCAATCAGTTTTGCTAAAAAGTTTGCAGTGCGCGGAGCTTTGCCTAATTGTCGTTCTCGGTCAACCATTTCTGGCAGTTGATTAATTGGTTGCGCTGCTAACTCCTGCTGAGTTACCAAAAGGTGCATTCGCTGCCAGAGTTGTCCTGCTCGTAAGGATTGAGGCTGGTCGTACAAATCACGTACCGCAATTAGACCGAAAACAGGAGTGCTGGCTAGTGTAGTTTTTGTCGCGTTCACCCAAGCTTGGTGGGCTGTCTGTTGTGAAATAGGTGGAGAAATTTTGGCAACTGCTCGTACCGTTGCGGGTATACCAGATGCATCAATATGAACACCGCTTCGATGTTTTTGAAGTTCCTGCCAATTAGAGCGAAACCATTTGTCACTATCATGGATCATGTTAGAATCAGCAACGATTGCCTCTGTTGCTTGTAGGGTTCCTTCAGCAAAGGTTTGGCGCTCTGGCTCTTTTGTAAACAGAAACACTTTCAAATCAGGATCGTCCTTGGCAAGTGCTTGCAATATTTTCAACGTTTTTGGTTCGACTAAACGTTTGAAGTCGTAGGTTGCACGGTTGGTGTGACGATCTGGGATAGCGTTATACAAATCTGTTGTAAAAACTTGGCCGGATGACAGTTTAAGTGTGGCAACAAGTAGAGGTTTCGGATTTGGAAGTAGACCTGTTAATATGCCTGGTGCAAGCGTTAGCTGATACTTGTATCCCTTGGCTTGAGCAGTCAAAATCATATTTTCAATAGCACAACCTAGACCGATATACATTTCCCGCAAATAGGGGTCCATTGACCCCAAGTGACGTTGAGTATCTGCATACAATTTCACTTGCGATTCCGTAACCTGGAATAACCAGGGTTGAGTGTTGTGAGGACTTGCTGCTAAAATCGCGGCTCGAACCAGTGCCAACGCTCCGGACGGCTCATCAGTGCGCCAAGTTTGCCAGGGTTCATACGCAGGTCCAATACCTGTGCTGAAAACCCCTTGATCGTATGCCCGCCAAACAGTACCAGAGACCAAAACTGTTACAGTACTGGCAGACATGAGTTTAAGGAAAGTTCTTTTCTTCACAAAACTGTCTCCTTTGCTGAACTTATTGTTGGAGTAGAAGGTGTCGTAGCAGGGAAAAACTCAGCTAGCGTAGCATCACTCAAGTAAGGGCGCATGACCTCGATAATCAAGTTAACTGCTTCTTGAACGTTTTTCGGATTGATTGCGTCTTCCTCAAGGTCAAGGAAGGAAAGCCAGTAATCGCTGATTAACCAAATAATTTTGGTAATTGAGGTTAGCGTTGTTGCAATACTTGTCGGTTAAGGGGAAAAGGGGAAGGGGAAAGGGGGAAAGAAAAAACCTTTAACCTTTACCCTTTAACCTTTTCCCCAAATCCAATGCCGAGTTAAAAATGCTTAACCGAGCAGTATTGAGCGTTGTTGGATCGCTTGGCGATCGCAACACACCAGTTTCGACCAGTTTCCGGTAATAACTCATAATCTCGGACTAATCGCCGACACCCCATCAGCTTTCCCGTAAGTGCGCTCTACCACTCAACGTTTTTTAAGTAGCAGAAAGCCCTTGGTTTGCTCAGGCCGCAGCACCACCTGGACAATCCAACAGCACTCATTCCATCGCCCCTTGAACATCTGGCCATTAAAGCCGCCATCCACCCAGATAGTTGTCAAACGAAATACTTGCTCACCAGAGGTTTTGGTTCTGGAATCATGTCACTCAGAAATTCATATTGGGGGAGGGTCAGATTGCTGGGGTATGCTTTACTCATCTTGCTCTGTGGGTGCTGTCTACTATCTATTCACACCATATACCCAGAGAGCTTTTTACCATTTCTCTGACTTTTCAAACAGTTTCTAAGATGATGCGAATAATTTCCTGCTTGTTTTTAAAGTGGTAGTAGAGGTTTTCGGGACTAATTCCCATCGAATCGGCAATATGATTGGTAGAGATAGTCTGTGTGCCGTGTTGGTTAAACAACTCAATGGCTGTCTCAATAATTCGGGATTTGGTATCCCTAGTGTTCATGGCTGCAAATGTTTATTTAGAGTATTTACTCTAGATTTTAAAGCAAATACTCTAATTGTCAAGTTCATAGAAGTCGTCTTTTGGATGGCTATTACTGAATCGGTGTTTTAGGGATGGCAACGTCAACCACTGCCAACATTTGAGTCCCCAGTTATTCCCTTTCACAGCAATAGCTGCCACAATGACAGTTGAATCGGAAGTTTTAGTGAAAGGTAATTGCCAAGAACTCGTTTTGTTATGTTGTAGATATGTTGTACTCATAAACCACGGGTTATTTTGAACTTTTAGCAGGTGTTACGGTTGTAGATATGTTGTATTCATAAACTACGGGTTATTTTGAACTTTTAGCAGGTATTACGATTGACTTAAATTTTGGGTTTTTAAGTAAACTACGGTATGCAGTCGGTATCGGCAGCCATAAGCCAATCTTCTATAGTGGCAGACATCCCTCGCTTCAGTAATTGGACTTTGGACAAAAAGGGAAGTTAGCGGATAATTTGACTTTGTTGGCGAATTCATGTAGATCGCAATTTCTGGGATGAGGGGCTACGACATCTCAAGGGTTTGAGGATAGCGATCGCAATTCGCCAACAGAGTCCGGTCGTCTGTAAGGTCTAATTCTCCTAACTTTTCCCCAACAAATATTTTTAATGTTTCTAACCTTTTCGCTACCCATCCTTGGACATGGTTTAAACGATGATCGGCTTGTGAAAGTATGTGAGTTAACCAAATTATTGCCACGCTCCCTAGGCTCTCACCTTCCCAATTTCCATGTGTAGGAAAATGCTTATTAATGAGCTGCTTTACACCCATACGCTCTAATTGTGTCAGCAGTACAGGTATATCATCTACTCGTTCGTTTGTAATTATAGGTTCTGTATGCATAAACCCGAACATATACCTACTCTGTCCTTTCGGGAATATGTCGTTAGGTATACTTTTAACTGCTTATTTTCCCTAACTCATAAAAAAATGGGCGAACCGGGAGTAATTATAGGTTCTGTATGCATAAACCCGAACATATACCTACTCTGTCCTTTCGGGAATATGTCGTTAGGTATACTTTTAACTGCTTATTTTCCCTAACTCATAAAAAAATGGGCGAACCGGGAGTGATTCCAAACGAGTGGAGCCAAATCAATCGGGCAGACCCAATCACCAGTATCAGCAGACATCCACTCTTGAACCGAAGCAATCTCTTGCCTTAATTGAGCAGCAGCTTCATCTAGCTTTTTGAAGACCTTAATACCTCGCAGACCGACTTCGGAATTAGTAACTTTTACAAGGTCTGATTCAATTTCAGAAACTTCAGCTTTTAGCACGTCTGCCCATTTAGGTGCGGCAGACTTTGTACTTTTCTTTAGTTGAATACGAAAGCGAATGCGGGTTTTATTTAACTGTGAGAAATTGTGGCGTTCGACTACTGCATCAGTTAGGAAATTTGCAACGATAGTGTTGTCGATTGCTTGTACCATGATTATTCACCTCAATCATTATTTTTCACTCTCGATTAAGCGAAGCTTTCTTTGCGAGTATTTCTCAACTTGTGAATGTCTGTACTAGCTCTGTAGATTACTTTTGCAGAGCTATTTTGTAGCCGAATATGTCTTTTAATGACTGGTGGTTTATGTATCGACATAACTCAAAATAGTTGAAGTTGCTGTGAATTATCCTGTACCGCAGGTTTTTCATAAACCATACCTTCGACCTCATAACAGCGAGTCATGAGTTTGTTTCGATTTAGTCGGAAGCTGGCTTTTTTCCTTTGATTTGGCAGAGGTACAAATAAATACTGTGGATGTTGTATAGTACCTTCATCACCCAAATATCGGGAAAGCGTACCGTTTATTTGGTAAACTTTTGATGAGCTTAATAGAGCCACGGCAGAATTCCTTTAGATTGCAATAATTTCTCAATGTCGAACTCCTCAGAAAACTGCTGTAAGTTTTCGATATTAGGGTGAACGATTGTAGTTGTCATTTCTTGTTATTGGTCGATAGGTAGACAGCATTATTAGCTGTAGACAAGGCTTAAGCAACTTCTAATTACAGTTGCCTAAACCCTGTTTACAACGAGTTAAAAGGCAATCTCATTCGCAGCTTTTGCCACAGCAATTGCCTGTTTACTGATTTCGCGCCAGTCCGTTTCTTCACCATAAGATGCTTTGATTAATTCCGACTCTACCCATACCCGACAGAACAACACATTTTCATCTGTCGTCCCCGCCTGTGGTTGTAGTGTGATGGGGGAATATAATTATTGTTGTGGGGTCAAAGTTGCGATCGCAGCTAATACAGATTTAGCAAAGTGAGTATCATGCCCACTTTCTAATATATAAGGTCTGTCTGCAAGAATAGTAATCAGCAACTTGTAAACTTCTTTACCTCTGCGCTCACACTTCTCAAATTTGAGTTCTTTGAGATATCCAGTTAAGGCAGTTTGGGTAATCGCATTTGCTTCACTGTTATTTAAGGTATACCACAGTGAACCATTGTGACGATTGCAGTAGATTTTGCTACTGCCAGCTTCAGAGTGCAATCCCAGTTTCGGTTTATTGATTGAAGCGATTAACTGCTTGAGTAGTTCCTCTTGACGCATCAAAGCAGCAAGTAATTCGGCATTTTCTTGAGGGTTCATTTGTTTGTACCAAAAGCATTTTCACTTTTGCATTGGCGCAGCCGTTTAATTGTGATATATGAAGCGTAAAGCCAATAAAACAGCGCTCTTGATTTCACAAAAGCGCTTTTAACTAATAATTATTTGTAGTTACAGGTTATTCGTGTGAATTAAATCTTGCTAACAACTCTTCACGGGATAAACTAGACAATTCCAGTAAAAATCTTGCAAAGTCATCTGGTGCTAACTGCAACAAAGTATTAACTACTCTTGAGAGTTCTTCATCCACAGAACCAAATCTGAATCTCAACAAGTTTTCTACCACTTGACGACGTTCAAGTTGTACTCCTTGCTCTACTCCCTCTTGTACCGCTTGCGCTCTTGCTTCTTGATAAGCTTCTGTTAAATTCATAATTAACTCCTGGTCATCTTCAGTTAAATCTGTTTGTGTCATTACACTGATACGCCACCTGTAAACCATTTCAAGAACATTACGGCGGACAAGATTCTCTGGTGGAAGGGCAACCAGTTCACTTACTGCTTGGATTTGTACTTTTCCCCGACCCAACAGCCTAAACCACAGCGTGTCTGGAGTTCGCGGTAGCTTGTTAATCGCTACTATTGCTGCTCTTACTCCTTCAGGCAGAAAGTACACCCCGCTCATCCAATTGTCTAAGTCTAGTTTAGCTTCAAAAGCCTTGAGCAGAGCTTTGGAAGCACTGGGAGAAATAATCCACAGTTGTGCTAGCTCGTTCTCCGCTATTGTTGTGTCTTCCCTGTTGGCAAAACGTTGCGCGTCTGCAATCACAGTAAATAATTTTTGTAGACAGTTACGTACTTCTGTTTTACTTGGTTGATTGCGAAATGGTTCTAGTAAAGTGGTATTTAATACCGCTATTCTACCCAATAATCCTAAAGTTTCTGCATTAGTAGCGGATGTTGGTGTTGACGAAAATAACACATCAACAAATCTTGTTTCATCAGTTACTTCCCTGTTAGTTTTTACTTCCCCAAAGGGAGCTAGTAATTCTTCTAGAAACTGTTTGGCAAATTTATCATGAGGTTGTTGGATCATGTTACCTTGAATAATCGTGTTGTATCATACTGCTATAACTGAATAGAATTTGGTACAAAAGCGATCGCCCTGCCTTGTCAGCAATCGCCTTTTCCCTTTAACTACGCCGCTACCAACTCCCGTTCTACCACTGGCTGATATTCCCGTAGCCGCTCCCATTCCTGTGGCGTGAGTTCGTCAAACGGCTTATCCAGCAGTTCTGAACGAGATGGTTGCGTCAGTTCTACCATCGACAATATCCACACCGCATCAAGGGCAGAATCACACGGAACCTTTTGCTGATGCACTGAACTTGCTCGAATAACCCACCATCTGCTATTAGTACAGCCTACTTCACCAAGCTTTTGATCCTGGTTGTAGATACCATCGTTTAGGATTTCAAACCCGTACTTTTCGCATTCATCAGCAATCTGTACCATGATTTCGTTCCCCGTTGTAACGACTGGGGTTTCTTCTTCTTGTATGGGCAGTGTTCCGCGCTGGTAATGCCATGTGATGTAGCTATAGCATCTTTTAAAAGTGTTCGCGCGATGGCTCTCCTCTAAAAGTGTTCGCGCGATGGCTCTCCTCACCATTGACCATCACTATCCAAGGTTGCGTTAGGTCATCGTCGTGGGTAATGCTAGCTATGAGCTTTTGACCTGCATAGAATTCGTGATCTTCAAACGAAATCTCTACTGATCTCAATTCTTCAACTGGTTTAACGCAAGAGGTTACAGTTGTTGTTGTTTGTGGCATAATAGTTATCTCCGTAATAGGAATAAAGGCGATCGCAGAAGTTGTCCAGACCGTTGCGATCGCCTTTTGATTTACATGAACAACGTTGTGCTTGCACAACGCTCACTCTCTTATTGGCGAAGCCTCATAAAGTAATTCCAAGGCAAAGCGTATCAGCTGATGTCAAAACATCAGACAGCACAAAGCTGTAGAGAAGATATTGGGATGTTACCGTGTCCTCTGTACAGCCACGTAGTAACAATTGAAAAGGCGATTGAGGAGTTCACAATCGCCTTTATTCTGCAAAGATTGAAGTTTTTTTCAACCAGTTTTTAGACGTGGTAGGTCATCGGAATCATCTCGCGGCGGCTTGACCATTACAAGTTTAAGGCTTCCGGCTGCTAGTCCCGGCGGCTGGTTATTGTGGTTTCGTATCGTTAACTCGATTTGTAAGGGTTGAATTTTAAGCGCTTCTTTATTTTTCAAAAGAGGCATCGCGCTCGTCTCCTCTCTTATGATTATTATCTTACTACGCCCACCAGTGATTGTCAAGCAGTTTTAACTGGTGAGCGTAGTATATAATTCTCTTAGCTGTTGTAATCTATGTTCCAAATAAGTGAAGTGATATCCCCATCTAAAGCAGCACAAAGTTTCTCTAGAATTTCTGTACTAACAGTCATCTGAGTTGGTTTTTTTGGTTTGTTAATAAAGACGTGAGGAGTCTCTAGCTGCTGAATATAAGCCACAGAAACTCCCACAGCATCAGATAGCTTTTGTCTACTGTATCCAGCTTTCTCTCTAAGCTCCCTGAGTTTTTGGGCATTTTCTTCATTCCACCTAAACGCAGCGATGGGCGTTACATCTACTGTGATATTCATTTTTACTTTAATTTTATTTTCACTGCGCTCGCCAGTTGACATGATAATATTATTAATATACTGGTGTCAACCATAAGGCTACACCAAGCAAAGGTGAAAGCGATCGCCCGCCCAGAAGCAATGCGATCGTTTAGCTCAATTCATTTATTCACGACAAAGTGAACTAATTTTGAACTCCCTATTGATTAGCTCTTTGTTCACTAGCTCGATCAACTCGCTGCCACAGTTCACGGTCTTCTCGATAAATAGCCAACGCTGCAATCGCATCTTTTGCATCAATATCTTTTCCTTGAGCCACTAGTGAGATCAGAAAATCTATTGCTTTATCTTGTCGCAACATGCCTATTGCTAGTAACAATGTGCGACGAAGTTCTACGTTTCTTGTTTGCCCCCAGCAATTTCTGAGAAGATCAAATGCTTTCTCTAATCGTGATTCACCCAACGTCAATGCTGCTAACTCACAAATTTGCTCCTTTGGGTCAAAAAGAAAACCAGCAACCATTGTAAGTGAATCAGTTGGAGCTAGTTGTAACAAAGCACTGAAGCACTCCGAAATCACCTGTGGTGCTTGATCGCCTATGCGAGTTTTCAAACGAAGCAAAGGTACACCTTGAGGATTTCCTGTGTAGGCGATCGCCTTTGCAGCAGCAGTTCTTGCTTCTGGTTTGGGGTCAGCTAGTAGATCAGCTAATTCGTTCATTACGTCTGAGTAGTTCATTCTCACCAGACCTAAAGCACATATACCCCGAAGATGGGCAGCAGTATCTTCAACTCCTCCCCATACTGGCTCCATCTGAATATGTCGAATCCCTTGCAGAAAAAGGTTTTCATCGCTGTATTCTAAGTGATACAGTGTTTGTGCTATCTCTTTCTTGGCAAGACAATTTTGGTCTACTTGTGCGGGTTTGACCATCATTCGAGCAAAAGCTTCTACAAGATCGCCAACCAACTCAGTAATAGTAGATTTGCCTACTATCTTGGCTGCTTGGGCAACAGCTATAGAATATTTACTCTTAAGACCTTGGCGTAAAATTATGATCCCTGACTCACTTGTGGGATGCTCTCGAATTTGGGCAAGAATAGATAAAGTTTCTTCTAGTTTTCGTGATCTTGGCATATATCATCCCACAACCAGGCGCTCTGTTTTGGACTTAAAGCACTTACCAGTAGTAAAATGCAACAACTATTAAATATGTCTGGTTTGTTACCTGAATCTATTAGTGCTTAGTCTCATTTGACATTAAAAGCTTACTATTAAAGCAGCGATCCGGTCGTACTCTTGCTGCACTACTGAAACAGGCAATCGATTTAATCGGCTCTCTAACACCAAGGGAATTCCCTTTGGAAAATTAGTAATCTGAGATAACCACCAAGTATTGGCCGTAATCCGCGAATGTATATCTTGCCGTCCATCATTGTCTGAAATGTGAATTTCTAAAAGTTTCTCTGGTGGAAGTCCCAACCATTCATTCAACAGTATTTCGGTTTTGTCACGCCAAATGTTGAGATGGGCCAAGTCCACAACTATCTTGACCTGGGGAACATCTTGGCAAAATTGAGCAAGTTCTGAAGCATTATCCAAAAGGTTCTCAACAGTGCTATTTGTGAGTGTAGGATACATTGTTTCTACACCCAAAACAATACCTCGCGTTAGACAAACCCGATGAAGACGATGAATATTTTCTACAAATGTTGTGTATGCTAAAACGCGTTCAGTGGTTTTACAAAAGTTTCCTCCATGTACTGAATAAGCGGTAACACCTATACTAGCTAGATAATCTGCCAATCGTTCAAAATATTTCCAATCTTGAGGTTGAGCTAGATTGAAAGGATAGTGGCGTGCGCTGCAAACAAAAGCATGATGCGCTCGATAGAGCATTCCCTGTTGTCTAAAATCCTCTACTGCTTGCGCTGAATCAGTATCAGGTCGAGGCCCAATTGCTAGCTCAACATACCGGATTCCTGCATTCCAAAATATTGTTAATGCTTCACGGGTTGAAACTCCACCATAGGCTGACAAGCTCAAATACAATTGCATCAGTCTTCCTCTATGGTTGAATAATTAAAAATAGCTCTTCTAGGTTTAAGTGCGAATATTTTGAGGGAGTAACCCACTAATGTGCTGATTTCAGCCGCTAATTGCTGTTTTTGTGACTCTGGATATTCCATATCTCTAAGTAAATATTTTACGTCACCATAAATGTAGTCCTCAATTTGCCCTTTTATAGAAGTTTCACTACACTCGTTGACGTTATATATGCGTTTTAATGGTATTTCATTGATCGAATGCTCAACTGAACCTAATTTTAGAGACAGAGTATAGCTATACCCGATAAAGTTACGTTCGTCATCATAACCATTCAGGTCTTCGTGAGTTTGGTAGTTGCTCAAACCTATCGGTAGTTTGAGCATCGCCAATAACCAAGTAGTTGGATCTTCTGCAATACTAAATTCAGATTGGCGCGTGTACCAATTATTACTTTTAGTCTGTTTTAACTCTTGCGCAAATGTTCTTAGTCTTGGTGTTGACAACAAGCAACGAACATCATGTGCCAAAGCATCAGTAATTCGTTTGAGTTCTATTGCTTGTGCTTCTACTAAGCTCTGTTCTGCGTCACGAATTGCTTGCATTCGTGTAATGACCAACTCTTGCAAAGAAGCAATTTGTGGATCGAATTGGCTGGAATGATCTTGTACTAATTCTTCATACAAAGAAAATAGGGAATTAGAATCTGCCATAGCATTCCTCAATTTGGAAGTACAAAATATTAATAACTATTGCAGTTTGAAGCTGTTGAACCTGGTTGATAGTTCTTTTGTACTAATATACCACTAACTCTTTCAATCGATGCTTCAACGCAAAATTATTTTTTATTCAGCAGTTGCTAGGAGGATTTTGATGCCCAACTGGAGTGGGATTGAAGCTAGTTTTTAGCCACAGGCGAGATGGACACCAGAACAGCAGCTAGAACTGATTGACTGGCATCCGATGTTTACAGGTAGATGCCCCCGGTGTAGTGCTGAATTTGACCGGGACTGGTCAGCACGGGTGCATTGGGACTAATAGCTGTTGCACTCAGAATTTATCGGGGGAAGCTTATGAACAACCAACCGAATCACAAAAACCTTAGCCCACAAGAAACGCCATGTCCGATCTGCGGCTCACAAAATTTTGTTTGGGGTCGTACCGTTGGAGAATCAGTAAGCCAGTGGGTGTATTTCCGTGCGGATGAGGCTGGATGGGGAGGAGGCGAAAAGCTGCGGGCGCGTAAATGTAGAGATTGTAACAATGTTCAACTGTTTTCGTATGATTAGCTGATGAGTAGCCACCAGTGAATAAATTGTAGGCAAATACTTAACATTACCTACCCATCAGAGGAGAAATATTACGCTATATTTTACCTTCTTCCCCAGTCCGAACCCAGTAATCAATTTTGGCGGAGCAGACTAATAGTGTAGTTAAGTAGCATTTTGGGCATACTCAAGTACAAAATTATACCTTTTGCAACTTTGATAACATCCTTTAAGTAATAGTTAATTAGAATTAGACAGTTTATTTTTTGAGAAATTTACGGTAGTTTGTCTTTAGTGAAAGTAAACACTACCTAATATCAAAATCAAATTAATTATGCTTAGATTACGGGCTGTATGGTTCACTCCGGTAGCTGCCGCGCTTTTGAGTTTTGGACTAGGTACAAAAAAAGTGATGGCGCAGATACAATATCCATTTTCAGCTATCTACAATTCAGAAACTACTCTTGAACCGATCGCAGGAAACATTTTAAAAATAACCAATATAGGTGAAAGTGCTAATGCGCCATACGGTCTAACTAGACTTGTAAATATCAGCTATGGCAATCTCGACAATAATACAGGTGTGATTACAATTGAGCCAGATCCAGCAACGTTTGGGTTAGACGACTTACCACTTGGTAACATTACAATTTTTGGTCAAGGAGAAGATAAGCTATTCGGAACCACCAGAGGTACTGCTACCCTTGACTTTCAAAATTTTGTGGGCACGGTTTCTAATACTATAAGTATTACTGGTGGATCGGGTAAATTCGACGGCGCGATTGGCACACTTCTGTTGTCCGAAAATCTTACACTCAACCCAGATCCAAATGCTCCTGTAAGAGGTCTACCTCTAATCTCAGGTTCTTTTCAAACGTTTCAAACAGTTCTAGAACCGAGAAATACCACGGCGATATTTAGCATCGGCTTGATTGGAGTAGGTTTTCTGCTACGCCGACATAGAACATCGACTTAGAGTTATTGGTTAATCAACATTTAAACGATCGCCTTGATGTCATCAAGTTAAAGGCTGGACTGGTAATGTTGCATCAATCTCAATCAAAGTAACTTTGGCATTTTCGACTACTGTATTTCCCATTAACGTGTCCTGCATAGCTTCAAATTTAGACTCTGCTATCCCAATCCGTTCATAATGTAAAATCACATGATAATGCTTTTGTATTACTTCTCCTGACTCAGAACGCTCTACTGCAAGCCAATCCTTATTTTGACCCTCTTCGGCAATCTGACGATATTTACTCGCTAACTGCTCTAATGCAATAGCTATAGCGTGTTCTCTGGTTTGCCCACAGCAACGAATTTGATCTCTTGGCTGGTCAACAGATGACAACAGTTCACAAACATACTGTCCATTATCGTCAGCCTGTACGTTAATTGTAATTGTTCCGGTGATTGAAGTCATGCTCAAGTTACATTAACACTGTATTGTTTTGCCATGTAAATATGTTGCTAAGTTAGGGCGATAAATTATTTTAACTGTAGAACCATATTCAATTGATAAAATGTCTAAAATTAGTTCCAAGACATCAAAGCGTAAATCTCTCAAACAACGACACAGATTTTTCCTAAATCCTTATATAGACTGTGCTTTCACTAAATGCCCAAAGTGTGAAACAAAAACGAAGATTCGCAAATTCCCTTTAGTGATTCATATCCAACCACAACAGCTATTTTTACTCAATAAACAGTGTAAATATTGCCCAAGCTGCGACTTAATTATTGCTAAAAAACAGGAAATTGAGCCATTGATGACTGCTACTTTTGTCCAAACAAATCCTCAAATTTTAGGTAATAACTATGTAGTTATGGGAACAGTTGATAAAAAAGATTGGAAGGAAGGCGACAAAAATTTGCTTTCCCCATCGGAAATGATTGGACGCATATACGTCTTCAAAGATGTTTGGAATTTTGAAGTCATTCCGGCAGGTTGGTATCCTAATGAAGGAAAACAATAACACTAAACTTTTTTCCCTATTCAAGTCTAGCAACGAATCTTGACCCAAGATTGACCACCAACTCCCTACCCATGACTCCGATAGCCCACATCAGCAGCACTTTCGGCAGTAAGAGAGAAAATAATTGGCTACGCTTTGCTTTAAGAGCGATGTCTACGACGGGCTGTCCGGTGTCGCTACTTTCTCATCCCCAAATTTCCTTACTCAGCACCCCATTACCAGCAACCATGTTCTGTGATCCACTAAGGAAAAAGCTCAAAGTCGCGGATGATGTCTGTAATACACTCGCTTGTACTGACTTTTAACCTTTGTAATGCCAACTTCAAGATTATTCCTTTTTTGCGTAAAGTACGAAAATTGAGGTGAATAGTACTATATAACAGTATTTACTATGGATAAACCGGGGACAACGCTAATTGTCTCTTATATAATTTACTTCTATCAAAAACTGCTCTAGCTTCCGTCTAGGGCAGTTTTTGATTGCACGGTAGAAACCAGATTCACAACTGCATCTAATGGTGAAGCATATAACAGTATAGAACTTACGCACTTAACTTGATATTGAAACTAAGAATGAAAAATAAGATAACGCCCTATGCTCAATTACAAAATTTCCAAAAAATGGTTAATTTTGGTGACACTAGCTTTGATATCTGCATTTTTGCTGGCGATCGCTTCTTCTGCCTCAAGTATTTATTTATATGGCAGCAGTACTAATAATATCAAGGCAGATGCAGCAATTGTTTTAGGAGCGGCAGTTTGGGGAGAAAAACCATCTCCTGTTTTCAGAGAGCGAATTAACCACGCCATCAACTTATATAAAAATGGATCTGTTAAAGCAATCATTTTTACCCCTGACTGTCTTATTGGTATATAACCAACCTTTTGATGCACCTTCTATCAATTTTCTCATAAAATTTTGAACAACAAGATACATCATTGATTATTGTTACTAATTCGAGTAAAGCCAATCAAACACAT
Organism: Desmonostoc muscorum LEGE 12446; assembly: GCF_015207005.2. GTDB lineage: Bacteria > Cyanobacteriota > Cyanobacteriia > Cyanobacteriales > Nostocaceae > Nostoc > Nostoc muscorum. The sequence continues at coordinate 370,296 of NZ_JADEXS020000002.1, read as the reverse complement.
TTTCGTTAGTTAATACAAATGTACTACTAGCTAGCGATCGCACTATGCCAGTTGCGTAAGTCCTGGTCCTATAGGATTTAGAAAAATATTATACGGGAAGTTTCCGTATAATAAATAGTTAGGTAGAATATAGTAGCTGAAATCATGCTAGATATGGGAACTTTTTAAGTCCAGGGAAAACCTATGAGTGGATGTTGTGAATGAATATAGAAGCGAGAAGAGAGTTGCTCTCGTTACTGGTTCAACATCTGGGATCGGAATGGCGATCGCAGAGCGACTTGCTAAAGATGGATTTACTGTTGCTTTTCATTCCAAGTCTTCAGTGCTGCTTGGGCAATCATTAGCGGTAGCTCATTCCGGTGCATCTTACTTTCAAGCTGATCTGTCCGATCAAAGCCAAGCGCGTAATTTGATTGCTCAAGTTTTATCGCATCACGGGCGGTTAGATGTGTTGGTAAATAATGCAGGGATTAGCGCCACAATTCCACATACATCCCTCAAAGAAGCTACACCGGAAATCTGGCGATATCTGTATGAGGTCAATGTCATTGCACCTTGGACGCTCATCGCAGAGGCTGAAAATGCCCTACATCAGTCATCTAATCCTGAATGTCCTAGCTGCATTCTTAATATTAGTTCTCATGCTGGGATTCGCCCGAAAGGAGCCTCAATTCCATATTCTGCAAGTAAAGCTGCTCTAAACCACATGACAAAGCTGCTTGCATTGAGTCTTGCCCCTTTGATTCGTGTGAATGCGATCGCACCGGGTTTAGTTGAAACTCCGATGAGCAAAAATTGGACAGCAGCCAGAAAGCTGTGGGAGGAGCGATCACCAATGGGACGGGGAGCGCAACCAGAAGAGATCGCACAGGTCGCTTCGATGCTGGTTGCAAGTCACTATCTTACAGGCGAGATTGTGATTTCAGACGGAGGGCTAAATCTTACTTGATAATCTCCAAAATGACTTTTACTCATGCTCTGTTCCCAACTCCTTAATATCACTACGCCGGATTTCTATTGACCACTGGTATCCCCTAGCTGTCTAATTGGTATGTAAAGCAGGTAAGCTGAAAAAGGAATCTACCAGCAGCAAAAGAAGCGTGATAGTAAAGAAGCCACGTCATCGCCCACAACGAAGTTTTCCTGATGCCCAACGTATAATTGTGGAATGTGAGTTAGATAAATGTATCCATTGTGACAACAATTTAGTTAACCGCAGAGCCTGGCATATGCGTAAAACCGTTCAAACCATGAGTGGAGCAGTGTTTGTAGCAGGTAAAAGCAAAGAATGTAAGAATCGGCTCTGTACGCACTTTAATAAACACTACTATGCAAGTGGTGTATTGAAGTATAGCTTGCCCAGTAGTACTTATGGTTTAGATGTACTGGCATTTATAGGTTGGCAACATGAACATGAACATCAACAGTTAATTGAGATCAAAGAAAAGTTAAACCAGCGTGGGATCGAAATTAATGAGCGGAACGTAGGCAAGCTATACCGTCAATTTCTGGCACTGTTGGGTGGAACGATTGCACATACGCAGAAGAAATTAGCTGCCACAGCCCATGAACATGGCGGTTTGATTTGGGCAATTGATGCCTTACAGCCAGAGGGTCATGGGACGTTGCTGTATGTGTTATACGAGGTATTAAGTGGCACACCAGTCAGTGCAATTCAATTGAAACAAGCACAGACGCAACAATTAATTGAGTGGCTGCAACCATATCAGGATTTACCATACAAAGTACTGGCAACCCTATCAGATGGGGAATCGGCTATTATTCATGCCATAAATTCAAGGAAAGCCAGATGCACCACATCAACGTTGTCAGGCACACTTTCTCAACAATTTGAGTGATGCCGTGTTGGCATTAGATACAAAGCTCAGACAACAATTAAAGGCAGATTTAGATGGATTGCCAAAAGTGCCTGAGTACTCTGAAAGACTCCAAGACCCAAGTTCCAAACAACAACCAGACACTACCCCCCTTTTTCAGCAATCCCCTACTTTTCACGAGACGCAGAGTTAATGGCAGTGGAGTCCGAGATTCGAGCTGCTATTAGGGATTGTGTCAATCGCACCAGTCGCAAACCTTTTAGGTGGGGCGGGTTAAGCGGCTACCAGCAACTATCAGCAATAGGTTCGATACTACGTAGTTTACCATGCCGAGAGATTGACACAGATTATTTGTCTGTGTTGTCAGTATGGATTGACCATGCCTTAAGCAGTGCTGATGCTGTAGCGTCTGACTTGTCAGAGGCGCACAAATGGCTGCAACGAATTGCTGATTGTTTGCAATACCCTGAACACTCCAAAGGTAGTAAAGACGACGTAAATAAAGTTACAAATACTCCAACAATCTCCTTAACTAGTCTTCAAGTTCGGCGCGACATGGAAGAGTTATTACAACAATTTCAGCCTGACCCTCAACAACATCCGGCACAGTTTGCTCTCAAGAAAAAGTTACAACGTTTATGGGTTAAATACGGTGCTGACTTATTACACTGCTATGATATCCCTGGTTTACCAGCAGATAACCTGAAAATCGAGTCTTTGTTTAGCCATTTACGTCGTCACCAAAGGCGAATTAGTGGGCGCAAGTCCACTGCTGAATTGCGCGATTTTGGGCAATATCGAGTTCTTTTCTTGGGCGAAAGTGAAGAACAGTTACTTGCACAAATTCGGGAAGTTCCTGTACTGGAATACAACTCTCAACGTCGTAGATTAGCTTTTTCTAAAGCTCCTCGTCAACAAAAACATCGCCTTCATCGTCATCCCAGTAGTGCAATACAAGGTTTAGTCAATCAACATCAAGAACGTCTCTCTGCACTTGATTTTCAACCTCTAAATACCAATTAGACAGCTAGGGCTAACAGTTTGTTTTAGTAGGAGAAACTCCTGTGGAACTGATTGAAAAGTTGAGTCAATTTGAAGTTCCTAACGTACATAAGTGGATTGACCGCGATCAACAATAGCTTAGTTATTTTTGGGCTAACGAGATTGCCAGTGTTCGGCCAATTCCTGCCGATGCACCTGCGATCGCAATGGTTTTATTAGGCAGGACTTACGCAACTGGCACAATGCGATCGCTAACAAATAGTACTAAAGTACTATAAAAATGCAGATGAAATGAACTAGAGTACAAATGTAAATTGTTCCTTTTCACACCAAATTTTTGGGCTGCTGCTCAGGCTACTGTAACGAATACTTTTGAATATGAAGTTTACTAAATTAGATTATTGCCAGTATCTACTTAGTAGCCAAATTAATTATACCATTACCAATTTGGCAGAGCATTTAGAGAGTATTAGCCATGATACAATTAACTATTATTTGAAAAGAGAAAAATTAACACCTCGTTTACTATGGGATAACGTGAAAGAGGTAGTTGAGCCTGATGACAATGGTTACATAATATTTGATGATAGCATTTTAGATAAAAGGTATTCTGAAGAAATAGAAATAGTCAGAAGACAATATAGTGGTAATGAGCATGGTGTCCTTAAAGGCATTGGCGTAGTTAGCTGCGTGTATGTCAACCCTACACTTCAAAGATTTTGGGTCATAGATTATCGAATTTTTAATCCTGATGTCGATGGCAAAACCAAGATAGACCATGTGAAAGACATGCTCCAAAGCCTTGTGTATCATAAGCTTTTACCATTTGATACTGTTTTGATGGATACATGGTATGCGGTACACAGTTTAATGCTATATATTGATAGCTTAGACAAAATTTATTATTGCCCTTTAAAAGACAATCGGTTAGTTGATGATACATTTGGTCAAGCAAAATATAAACGTATTGAATTATTAGAATGGAGTCAAGAAGAATTAGATTGTGGTAAGATAATCAAAATTAAAGGGTTCCCAGCTAATAAAAAAGTGAAACTATTCCGGGTTACTGTTTCTACCAACAGAACGGATTATGTCGCAACTAACGATTTATCTCAAAGTTCCACGGATGTTGTACAAGAGGTGTGTAAAATTCGTTGGAAAATCGAGGAGTTTCACAGAGAAATTAAACAATTAACTGGGATTGAATTTTGCCAATGTCGGAAAGCTAGGCTTCAAAGAAATCATATCGCTTGTGCAATGTTAGTTTGGGTTAGGTTAAAGAATTTAGCCTATACAACTGGTCAAACTATTTATCAAATCAAGCATAACTTGCTTTCTAATTATTTAATTCAGCAACTGAAACGCCCAAGTATTCTTATGTGCTTGGTTTGATTTAAATTGTCGCCTGTCAGGGCTGCGCCCTGCCCGCTATTTGTGCCAGTTGCGTAAGTCCTGTTAGGAAAGCTCATCATAGGTGTTTCCAGTCGCAACATCGCATCGCCCATCCTCATTACTGTGTGTGTCGGCGATCGCTTGCATGATTGCCTATTCTGGGATAGCTGTTTCTAAAGCTTTGAGTACTGTACCCGACTCAATTGCTGGTGATCTCAGTGAGAATTCTTTGAGTTGCATTCAACATCAGAACAACATGGTATCCGGGAAATCGTTTAGTTACAATAAAGCAAAAGCTGAAAACATCAAAATTAATCTCTCCAATTTTCATCAAATCAAACTTATTAGCGATAACGACCAACGCATCCTTTCAGTCTGCAAGCAAACAACAACTGCCTCTTAGCAATTAGTTAACAAGTACCTAAAAATAAAGATTTATATTTACCAATGACATTGGCTCAAAAGGCAACCCCCCTCTCTTGGTACTTCAGTGCGATGTTTGATTTTCCGATGCCATTTAATCACTAATTTGTCTTGGCATAGTCAAAAATACAAAGCAAGTTACATTTAATTAATTTTTTGCAGATTATTAATTGTGAAAAATATTTCATCATCAGCGATTTCGCTGTCATAATCAATGTTAATTTGAGTTGGATAACCGAGTATCGGATCATATTGTACAGTCAAGTTTGCTGCGTGACGAGCGATGGCATCTTTGATAATATTAAATAATTTAGGAATTGTATTATATTGTTGAAATAATTCTGCATCAGCTGGCTGTGTAGTTGATTTATAAGTAATAGAAACTGGAAACCGATTACGTACTTCAATAATTACTGGTTCTGTAGCTTTAGGTAAACAATTGCAATTTCTAGTGAATTCATAGCGATAGTTAGAAATTCTTTGCTGTCTCCATAATCGGTAATTAATTTTAAATTGTTCTAAATTGGAACTAGTAGTGGCTGGACTTTGTGCTACCTGTATGGAAGGCATAGACATTACAGGTAGATTCAACCCCAAAGATGCTAGCAAAATGCTACTAATTGCAATTAGGGAGCGCATAAAAATCTATTGTGAACTACAGTTCCTTACTTTAACGTGCTTCAAGATGATTACCAAAACATTGAAATTATTTGTGACACAACGTCTGTGGCAGTACGAATCTTGACCTGAGATAAACAGTCGAGACTGGTTACTCTACACTATTACCAGCCAATCGCACACTACAGACTTAGACCCAGCAGCAAAATTAACAACAATTTATCACTGCCCTAGATTCCAAAACAGTTCCCCAGGTGAATCTAGGGCGGACACGATGCCCACTTTCGTAATGTCCTGACCATGAATCTTATACAAATGCTACACAGCAATTTGCTCAAAACTAATATGATCTTTAAGAATATCTAACTCCACTTGAGAAAGTATTTTAGGTCGCATTTGCTGTAAATCACCCAGAACAATTTTAATATCCTCATAGGCAAGGTTGGCTGAGAGCGAAAAAACGTTCTGTGCATTGTTATCAAGTCAAAAGCCAAGATTTAAAACAATTCTTTAAGAATCCGCCTCAATCAATTAGGAAGAGGATTGCAGCGATAGATCCGCAGGTGGTGAGGTATTTAGTTGGTTAATTGACTTTGCAAATAGCATAACTCAGCAGTTACAGAGGTTAGATAAATGCTGTTAGGTTTTAAAACTGAATTAAAATTTAATAATGAGCAGCATACAAAGTTTTTAAAGCATTGCGGAGTGGCAAGACACGCTTGGAATTGGGGGTTAGCTTTAACTTTTGCTTGTTGACAAAGATTCAGGCGATCGCATCGAGTCTTGGAAAGTAAACTTACCCTTTCCCTTTTACCCTGGCAAGTTCACCAGTAATTAGATGTACAAGACGCCTTTCAATTCAAAATCCAAAATCCAAAATTGTATGATTACCAGGAACTAACAGCTAAACCGATAAAACCACCTCCACGTACTTCCGCAATTTTAGTTGCTGCACCAGTGGATAGATCGATTTTGTAAAGGGCTGAAGCAGACAGCGCGTAGGCTCTATTGTTGCCTTGTGAGTCTGTATAGATGTCGAACCCGACTACAGGTGGAAAGTTAAGGCCAAGACCGCCTACGGTTCTGAGAGTACCATTATTGGGTGGGTTTTGCAGTACTAACACATCACGGTCGTAGTCAATGCCAAAAAGTTGAGTTGTCGTCGCTCCAGCAACCGAATTTGTATAAGCAGCAGCGGTAATATTTGGGTCAACTCCGGCATTAACATCGGTCGTATCATAAGCCAAAGTTCCATCAACGGTAACTGCACCAGTATCTACATTGATACGGTAATTTTGGTCATTGCTACCTACTATTCGTAAGCGGTCTGGTACGGGATTGAAGTCAAACCCTGACTGAAATCCCCCATTAAAACTACTAGATAAATTGCTAACCAAAGTAGCCTGACCGTTTGTAATATTAATGGTGTATATCTTGTCAGTGTCAGTCACACCGTAAAGCAAACCGTTTGCTGGACGGTAGTCAATACCTTGTAAATTACCGTCAAGTCCTTTGACTTTAATTTCTTTTGTGTATCCACCGGGTCTTATATTCACAAGAGTATTATTGGCGGTTAAGCCGATGAATCTTAAACTAGATTCTTTGCCTGTTAAATTAACCAAAATATCATAATTTAGACTACTAATATCAGCTGAAGCTTTGTTGACATTCAAACTTAGACAAGCAGCTGCCACAGCAACTCCAAAAGCAATTTTGCTGACACTAAAAAATTTCATTGTTACACCTAAAAATCAGTTTTTATGACTTAATTTATATGCAAGTTGCATTTTACACTATTGATAGTGAATATTCAAGATTTTAATCAAGTTAATAAAAAACCTAGTTTCATCACTTACTTTTCCTACTTAACACATTTACTTTTCCTACTTTTCTTACTTTTCTTACTTTTACACATAATATTTTTTCCAACATTCAAGTGAAGTCAAGCTTACTGTATATTTATCGAACAGAATTCAGGAGTCAGGAGTCAGAATTCAGCAATGTTTTCTGTATGACTGGCGGATGAATGACCGGGTTTAAGACCCCCACCAAATCTACGATTGGTGGTTTTCAATCAGTCGCGGGTCTGAATCCCCGACTGATTTATTCTGACTCCTGAATTCTGACTTCTGAATTCTTCTTCAACATATTCTTTATCAATAGGAAACATCAGTTGAGCATAATTTTAAGGGGCTACTTCTTGGGAATAAAACTTGATAAATTTTATATTAGAGATGACGATGGTTACAAATAAGTTTGAAACGTGAGAGTAAGGATTCAGGTCTAAATTAGAGGTATTAAAGACGGTGCTTGCACAGTAGAGTTAACAATCGCTTTGATAGCTTGCTCAAAAAATTCAATTACGGAACGTCCTTGACGACGACAAGTTTGTACTACCGTCAACAAATTAGCAGTATGTTGGAACCGCTCCATCGAGCGGGAACCTCCACTAACCTTCCTCTTAGTCACCGCTAACCTGAGCGATCGCTCCGCCTGGTTATTATCCGGAGGTACTTCCGGATGGTCAAGAAAATACCACCATTGATGTGCTTTATCTCGTAAGGAGCGTAAAAGCTTACCAGCTTCTCCTCCGGCTTTACCAATCCATTGATTTATCGAGGACTCAACTAGTGATTTAAACTCAGATGCCCAACTAAAGAACTCTAGAATATTTTGATTTTGTTGGAATAAGCTGTAATTTTTGAATGCTTCGTCAATCAGCTTGACAAACTTTTCCCCAATTTCTTGATTGTTCAAACCTGGAAGCTTGATGAGCTTCTTAAAGTGACGGCGTAAATGCGCCAAACATTTCTGTTGGGCTTTCACGTCATAACCGTTATAAACGGAATAATCATCTGAACTAAGTACACCACTGTAGTTCAAGCCCAGGATGGTTTCTAATTCCGCACGAGAACGAGTATCTGCGGCATGAAACACAGCGAAGTCCGTATTGGCAACTGTGCTACTTGCTGTATTTCGATTTTTATTGGCTCTTTTATAAATCCCGTACTACTACAACAAGAACAAAACTGTGGACGTAAAACTTCAAAGCGATCCACTCTGCCAAAACCTTTACGAGTTTTTCCCGGATGCCCTGGTTGTCCTCCTGGTTTCCGCTTTGGAATCTCGCTGTCCCCATCCCCTACTTCTTGTTGATTTTCTGATTTCTTTAGGATATCCCCAGATGGTGGCTTCGATGATGTTTTACTATCTAAATCTCCTAGCGTGGCAAAACTAACTAGAGCAAAAACTTAAACGTAGTAAATTCATTATTATTGAAAAGTTTGGTTTACCTATTTACGCGTATTTCAATCATGAAAAATCTACTCTAGCAAGTTTTACCACTCTAGAGTAGAAAAAATAGCAGATCATTTTAATTGGACTCCACAAACAGTTAGAGAAGTCTTACATAAATGGCAGAAGTTGGGAGTGGAAGGTCTTTGGGAATTAACCGGTCGAGGGGTAAAACCAAAGTTGAGTGAAGTTGACATCATATTTTTAGAAGAATGCCTTAAAAAAGAGCCACGCACCTACAACAGTCGCCAACTCCCCGAGAAATTAGAATGCGTAGGCGTAGCCCGCCGCAGGCATCGCTCCATTAAAATGAGTCCCGACAGATTAAGACGGGTACTTAAAAAAGGGGGTCATTTGGAAACGAGCTTTTGATTTGTCATAAAGGAATCTTGACCCAGTAGTACGAGCGCAGAAACTCTTCAGTCCTAGAAATGCTGGAATTAGCTGCTGCCAGTGGAGAAATAGATTTAAAACTTTTGGATGAATCAGGGTTTTGTGCATGGAGTGAACCGGGTTATACCTATTACTTTAGAGGTGAGCAAAAACGGCTAGAACAAACCAAACGCCGTGGTAGGAGATTAAGTATTATTGGGTTTCTTCAACCTTTTATTAGCTTTATTTACGGTTTGGTTATTGGTGGCGTTGACAGAAAATCTTATATCCAGATGATGGAGGAAGAAGCACTTGTTGCCGAAAAGTCTGGGCGCATCAAAGTAATAGTGCAAAACAACGGCCCAATACATCGGTGCATTCATGACCTCTTAAAGAAGCTTATTTATTTTTTATAGTATTTTTGTACTATTTTTCTCCTTGACTGTGCTAGTTGCGTAAGTCCTGATTGCCTAAACACAAGAAGAAGTACTTGTATATACATTTCTCAACCAATAATGTGAAGATTATGCAAAAATGAGTATTTGAGCATAGACATCTAAGTTAAGATATTGACTATGTAGTTATTTTGAGGATCTTGAGATATTCTATTTTCAAGTTAGACACCCACGGATAACAGCCCACTAGGAGGGCATCAAAATCTTTTTACCAATCAAGAGTCAACTGTTGACTATTTTCTCTTTTAATAGGATTTAGGCGCTGGCAAAAAACAAATATGAAGAACGTATTTTAGGCATTTAATCCGAATTTTTAGATACTGTGAAGAGTGATTTTTACTGAATAAGGATGATTAAAAAGCCTAAAATAATTAATTTTCATTAATTTACACTCTAATTAATTTGTACAGTGCTTAAGAGGATGTTTGAAAAGTCTTCTTCTTGGTAGCAAAACGTTTTATATCCCCCTAAATCTCCCTTTTTAAGGGGGACTTTGATTCCGGTTCCCCCCTTTTTAAGGGGGGTTAGGGGGGATCAATAAGTGCAAAGATACAGCCAACGACTTTTCAAACAACCTCTAAGACTTAGATAGGAATGGTACTAAGTTAAGATACAGCCCGTGCCCCAACTGGTTCCCAGCCTGGAGCCTGGGAACCCTCCTCGGAGGCTCCGCCTCTCTACGAGACGCACTCGCGTTCGCAATGACAGACTTTCAGAGCGATCGCACAATCCTACTGCTAGAGGACGAAACCAAGTGTCAGGTGGAATTTCACGACTTGTGCGTACACCGTAGCCTTTCCAAGGGGGCATTAAGGGGAGTAAAAATGTGATTAATAATCACAGCCAACTACTTTTCAAACAACCTCTGAAGTTAAGTTACTGAACAAATCGATTTAAGTAGGTAAAAATTATGGCAAATATCATTGGAACCAACGGTAATGATACTCTAATGGGCAGCGACAGCGCGGACACGATCAATGGTAAAGCAGGTAACGACCTTTTGAGAAGTGGTGCAGGAAATGATACTCTCATTGGTGGTGCTGGTAACGATACCTTGAGTGCTAGCGATTCATCAGGCAATAAGTTACTGAATGGGGGCGATGGCAATGATTCTCTTTTTGCCTCTGGCGCTTTTGGTAATAATACCCTTAACGGTGGTAATGGCGATGATATCCTCACAGATGGCGATGGCAAGGATATCTTCATAGGTGGGGGTGGCAAGGATAAATTTGTTTACACCTCCTTCTCCTACAACAATAATAATATCACTGATTTCGGTGGCGTAGGAAAAGGAACAAACCCGACAGCAGCAGTCATTGCCGAAGTGGACACCCTAACATTTCAAGGTGCAGGCTTAACTGCCAAAAATCTACTGTTGACCCAGAATGGCAAGAATCTGGAAATCAGCTTTTCTGGGGTGTTTAGTCCTAACAAACTCATCCTGGAAAACTTTGCCCTGGAAAACCTGGAAAATTTGAGCAAATCTACAGGAGCCGCTGTAGACTTGGGCAATATTTTGTTTAATGGGCAAACTACCATCACAGACAGCTTTGATGTCTTCAATGCCAACTCCACTCAAAGCACTATCTTCAACTTGAACACTGTTACTTTTCTTAATGACCTCGACAATAATGTTAACGGCTTTGACAACTCAGATGATGTCATCAATGGTCAGGGGGGTAATGACATCATTGATGGCAAGAGTGGCAACGACCTTTTGAGGGGTAGTGCGGGCAATAATACTCTCAACGGTGGTGCAGGGAACGATACCTTGAACGTTGACTCTTTACTAGGCGATAATTTGCTCTCTGGGGGCGATGGCAATGATTTTCTCTTTGCCTCTGGCTACCAGTATGAGTCCGGCTCGTTCTACGGTCCACAAAAAGATGACCTTCTTTTGTTAGGTAATAATACCCTCAATGGTGGTGCAGGGAACGATACCTTGAGTGCTAGTGGTTCAAAAGGCGATAACCTGCTCTCTGGGGGCGATGGCAATGATTTTCTTGACATCTCTGGCTATCTGTATGGAGGTAGCAACCCATACTTCTCCTCTTCCACCAACTCTGTCTCATCTGGTAATAACACCCTCAACGGTGGCACTGGTGACGATACCTTAAGTGCTGGCGGTTCAAGAGGCGATAACCTGCTCTCTGGGGGCGATGGCAATGATTTTCTTGACATCTCTGGCTATGAAAATCAAGGTAGCGACTACTACTACGACTATCGCTCCTTAGGCAATAACACCCTTAACGGTGGCGCTGGTGATGATACCTTGGATGCTAGCGGTTCGACAGGCGATAACCTACTCTCTGGGGGCAATGGTAATGATTCCTTCTATCTAAACTTCTTATCCGAACCTTCTGCCGCCTCTGATTTAATTACACAAACGGTAGATGGGGGTAAGGGTGACGATGTGTTGTCCGTCATTTTTAACTATTATGCTACCGGAGGAATCACAACGACATTCAATGCCACTACTAACATTGCCTCAATTACGGCGGGCACGAATAGCGTTACCTACAAGAATATCGAACAATTAAATATCTCAGGTACAAAGTACGGTGATTTTATTGTGGGGAACGATGGCAACGATACGCTTTCCACGGGGGATGGTGGTAAAGATACGATGGATGGGGGTAAGGGTGACGATTTGTTGTCCGTCGATTACACCTATTATGCTACAGGGGCGATCGCAACAACATTCAATGCCACTACTAACATTGGCTCAATTACGGCAGGCACGAATAGCGTTAGTTACAAGAATATCGAACGATTAAATATCTCAGGTACACAGTACGATGATTTTATTGTGGGGAACGATGGCAACGATACGCTCTCCACGGGCAATGGTGGCAAAGATACGATAGATGGCGGTAAGGGTGACGATGTGTTGTCCGGCAATTACAGGTTTGCTAGCAGAGGAATCACAACGACATTCAATGCCACTACTAACATTGGCTCAATTACGGCGGGCACGAATAGCGTTAGTTACAAGAATATCGAACGATTATATATCTCAGGTACAGAGTACGATGATTTTATTGTGGGGAATGATGGCAACGATACGCTCTCCGGGAACAATGATAATTTCAATTATAGTAACAGTGGCAATGATACGATAGATGGGGGTAAGGGTGACGATTTATTGTCCGTCTATTTTTATGCTACAAAGGGAATCACAACGGCATTTAATGCCAGTACTAACATTGGCTTAATGACGGCGGGCATGAATAGCGTTAGTTACAAGAATATCGAACGATTATATATCTCAGGTACAGAGTACGATGACAACATTGTAGGGAGCAATGGCAACGATACGCTCTATGGCAATGGTGGCAATGATACGATTATTGGCGGTGCAGGTAATGATAGCTTAAGTGCTGCTGTCTATTCAGGCAATAACCTACTCTCTGGGGGTGATGGCAATGATATCCTCACAGGTGGCCGGGGTAATGATAGTCTCTATGGAGGAACTGGTACTGATACCTTTGTTTTCAATAGTTATAATGAAAGCGTTGATACTATTTATGACTTCAACGCCACCAATGAACTAATTCAGATATCGGCTGCTAGTTTTAATGGCGGGTTATCATCAGCTAATCAGTTTACAATCGGAACATCTGCAACGACAAGTAATCAACGATTTATATATGACAATATTACAGGCGCATTGTACTTTGATGCCGATGGCAGTGCTGGTGAATTTACTCAGGTAAAATTTGTACAACTTTTGGGTAATGTAACACTAGCCGAAAACAACTTTGTGGTCGTTTAATTGTGATTAGCGTTCTAAGTATTGGACTTTGGACAAAAAGAAGTTTGTTCGCGAGTCACACTCGCGAACAAAAAACTAGTCATCAGAAATTACCCCAGTTATTTTACAAACTGAGTCAGACTGAGTTAAACGCCTAAAGCCTAAGAAAATTTATGCGGCTTTGACTTTAGCGAGTGTTGATTTTGACTTCTTCTTGACAACAGGATGCTTAGTTCGTTGTGTTTGAACTTGACCTTGAACTCGACCGATGGAATTTCCTCTGGTTTTGGGAGAACGAGCGGGTGTACCAATCTCTGAAATAATTCTCTGAAAATCGCGTTGCACTACACTTGGAGTGGCAATTTTATCATTGTTTTGTTCTAAATAACGCTCCCATGGCCTGGGTAAGTGTGTTGCTAACTCCCTTGCCGCCCACAACTGTACGTAAGCTAGGATTACTAAATGTATCCAATTTTCCTCATGCAAAACATCTGGAGTTTGAAACTGCGTCATCAACAAACGCTGCTTGCTAAATCGCAGCATGTGTTCAATATCAAACCTTTGTCTATAGCAATGGTTTGCAACCGTAGGTGAGATTTCTCCACGTTGCTCACCTATGACAATTAACCACATTGGTTTCCAGAGAGATTGATTAGTATCATCAGTCACATGAATTCTGAGCAGAGTAAAAGGATGACAATACATTTTTTGGTGCTTGGTTCCCCTCATCAACATTTGATGCCAAGCGAGTATGGTGATGTTTAAAAGACGACCCTTACAGGTTGTCTGCTGAATTTGTGTTGTCTCGTCGGGAGAGTGCCAAGTTTCAACATCAGCTAAATTAAACCGTTCACCGTATTTTTTTGGACAACCACGTTTTTTCTTTGACTCATCAACGGGTGGAGATTGGTAGAAAATTCGATTACTACGAACTCTGGCTATCACTACCACATTTTTGTGTTTGGATTGGTCAAACAGAAATGAACGCTGACTATAGGCGCTATCTGCTACTAAGACGCACAATTTTTCCTGCCAGGGCAGTGATGAATCAGACATTACTGAGGAAATTTGTTCACTACCCACATCAACACCAGTTTTATCAAGTGATACCCTTTCTCCTGATATTGGTATTGACCAAGGGGCGGCATTCCCAGTTTCTTTCTCTGGTAAGATAGAAAGTATCGAATAAGAATGACCAATATTAATCGGTTTGTTACCCTTGATAGTATTTGGCTGGTAAATATACCCACGTTCAGCTAAAGTCCTCGCGTAAGGACGCGGATGCGGTGTTGTATCAAGAGCGAATAAGTAAAAAGGGCGTTGTTGTGGTTGCTTAATTAACTCAGATACCACCCTAATTAAGTTATTGGGTTTTTCTTGTTCTTCTTGTTCTTCTTCTTCATTGTTCTTCTCCTGAATATTTGTATTAAATGATTTTTGAATTGCTTTATAAATAGAATTATAGCTTCTGGGAAACAAAGGACTTAAAGATAACTCCGCAATTGAATTGGCTCCCGTATTACCCGCAAGCGCATCCAACAAATCCATACAGGCGTCGCTACATGAAGAAAAACAGTTGTAAATTTTTTGTCTAAAATCTTGAAATTGCGCTATTAATTGATTGTTATTAAATTTTGGCATAGCCATCAGTATTTACCCAAAGATACTTTGTAGTTGATATTACTATTTGTTGGGGGTCTGATGGCTATGCTTTTTTCTGCTCGTCACTATAAACAAGATTAATCATTCATTTATTCGCGAGTCACACTCGCGAATAAACTTCTTTTTGTCCAAAGTCCAATTCTTTGATGTAGCGTTCAAACTTGGCTTGAGTCCACTCCTGCCTACCTCTCGCCATAAAGCTTACCTTTCTGGATCTGCCCAGACCATGCACATCCAGAAATTGTAGAACTTTTTTATTTATTGTTGGACTTTATTATTTATTGTTGAACTTTTTTATTCCTCTACAATCAAGGGAAGTGGTATTAATCGTAGTTTTCATCGGATAAAAGATAAGGGTATCTTATTTTGTGTTGTAGCCGAGTTTGGTGTTGTCACTGAAAGCATAAGATGAGCAAGTTGCTCGCTTTATGGTTTCAAAACAGGTTGCTCATCTTATGCTTACGGAAAAGGAAGCACCGTCCAGTAGCTCTGGTCTGGGTTCAACTGACTACACTCGTATAATCGAGAGAATTTCCAAACCCTCAACAGGATTAATTCCAAGTTTGTAACACCACCTTAAAAATTTAGTGAGAGTAGGTTTTCGTCGGTATTTAGCTGGCGGGGTAACTTGAGAAAAAGAAGTCGAACTAAGTGTTGGCATAGCGCCGAAAATCTGGCCAACAGATTGAGCAGCCCACTTTTCCCAATCAAACCGAGACCCCTGAGAAAAAGAAGTATTGTCTACAAACCGACCCAGCCATGCATTACACACACAACAATAACCAAGAGAATTGCAGTCCAGATTGAGAAACTGTTGAAAACAACCACAGTACAAGCACCGCAGTTGTAGGTAACGTTGGTGAACTGGACAAACAGTTACAACTTCTATTGTCCACAACAAAGGGTTATAAATAGGTTTTCCAGCTTCACGCCAGTCTTGATAGCAGCCAGAACACCAACGTTGTTCAGTATGGAAAATATGACTGAAGTTAAGCCGCCAGGAGTGCCATTGAAGTAAAGTCAGAAAACTCAGATCAAATGCAAGGGTCTTGGAGAACGCCCAAAGCACGTAGATAAAAATCTTTCCAATCAAAATTACTAAATTCCGGGGTAGCAACTTCGATATTAGCAATAGGAATAAAACCTTTATCTAGTTCCATTTCTTTGTGAAAAGAAGCTAGTAACCTTTGTCTGATCCGACGTAATAAGGTGGTTTTCCCTACACCTGTTGGCCCAAATAAAAAGATTAAAGAAAAGAATCCTGGGTCATCAATTGCATTTTTGAGTTTGTCTGCTGCTATTAATAATTTGGGGTGCGCCATTGTATATTGCTGGAAATAAGAAATTCTGTCAGCAATAGGTAGAGTTAGTAATTCTTGAGGAAAGCTATAATCATGTGCCATTAGAACTCTCCATAATATTCAAGGGGTTCCGTAATATATGCAGTCAAATTGCTGATAGTTTCACAATTTTTACCTTCATTGCTCGATTCATCTCCTGGAAAATCATTATTTTCCTCTGCCGCAAATTCTGCCAAATTTAACTTTGGTTCCGGGATCAAATTATTTTGAATAATTTTGTGAACTTTGTCATGTTCAGCATCGCGCAAGCGTTGTTTGAGGATAGCGCCTTCTTGAGCAAATTTTGAGTTTAAAAATTCTACTAATTCCCGATCATTTATTGTTAACTTACGTCCGTAATTGCGCTGGCGCTGATTAAGTTCTGCACTCGCCAGCCGAATTTCTTTTTCGGAACGTCCTTGGAAGTATTGATAGTAAGAAGAAATGCATTTTACCCACTGTCCTTGTGCTAGTGCATAGGCAATTCCTGCATTCCAAGGGTCGTAACGAACCCACAGCATTGATTTCTCGATTTCTGGGTTACGGAATACATCTGCCCAGTAATAAATATTGTGTATTTTGACACCCTTTCCTGGCTGAACTTTACGCTTTCGTTGATCTGGTGCTGGTAGAGTCAGAATCTGGAATAATTCATCATATGCCACTCTTCGGTGTAAGCGACTTCCACCTGTTGCTAGTCCGGTGACAAAGGCATCGTTGGGACTAGTACCTAATGCAGGATGCAATCGTTGATCATAAACCGAATATGCCCATTCACAAAAGGCAGAGTACAGTTCTTCTAATGTCCAAATTGCTAATTTTTCTGGACTGACAGATTTGGTGACTTTACGGTGAAGGCGTTTGATTTGGGTGTTACCTTGCAATTCATGAATAAACTGCGTGTTCGCGGTGCCAAATAGTCTTTCAACAATTGAACCAAACCGAGCATGTGCTGGCGGGCGATACTTCAGCGTGCAAGTATAAGATGCCAATAATTGTTCAAAATAGTGACTGTGAAATTCTTTTCCGTTATCGACAACAATATTTTGCGGAAACCGTCCAAATCTAGCAACGCATATGCGAATTACCATCATACAATCGCGGTAG
The DNA here is from genome assembly GCF_015207005.2 of Desmonostoc muscorum LEGE 12446. Taxonomy (GTDB): domain Bacteria; phylum Cyanobacteriota; class Cyanobacteriia; order Cyanobacteriales; family Nostocaceae; genus Nostoc; species Nostoc muscorum. The sequence goes on along the minus strand of NZ_JADEXS020000002.1, from coordinate 353,039 downwards.
CTTGGCTCATCGAAGGTCAGATAAACTGATAAAATTCTTCGACTATATGCATCAACCATGAAGGTTGCCCAAGGACGACCTAAATTTTGATGAATTGAGTTGTTTGTAGCAATCAGGACTTACGCAACTGGCACAAATAGCGGGCAGGGCGCAGCCCTGACAGGCGACAATTTAAATCAAACCAAGCACATAAGAATACTTGGGCGTTTCAGTTGCTGAATTAAATAATTAGAAAGCAAGTTATGCTTGATTTGATAAATAGTTTGACCAGTTGTATAGGCTAAATTCTTTAACCTAACCCAAACTAACATTGCACAAGCGATATGATTTCTTTGAAGCCTAGCTTTCCGACATTGGCAAAATTCAATCCCAGTTAATTGTTTAATTTCTCTGTGAAACTCCTCGATTTTCCAACGAATTTTACACACCTCTTGTACAACATCCGTGGAACTTTGAGATAAATCGTTAGTTGCGACATAATCCGTTCTGTTGGTAGAAACAGTAACCCGGAATAGTTTCACTTTTTTATTAGCTGGGAACCCTTTAATTTTGATTATCTTACCACAATCTAATTCTTCTTGACTCCATTCTAATAATTCAATACGTTTATATTTTGCTTGACCAAATGTATCATCAACTAACCGATTGTCTTTTAAAGGGCAATAATAAATTTTGTCTAAGCTATCAATATATAGCATTAAACTGTGTACCGCATACCATGTATCCATCAAAACAGTATCAAATGGTAAAAGCTTATGATACACAAGGCTTTGGAGCATGTCTTTCACATGGTCTATCTTGGTTTTGCCATCGACATCAGGATTAAAAATTCGATAATCTATGACCCAAAATCTTTGAAGTGTAGGGTTGACATACACGCAGCTAACTACGCCAATGCCTTTAAGGACACCATGCTCATTACCACTATATTGTCTTCTGACTATTTCTATTTCTTCAGAATACCTTTTATCTAAAATGCTATCATCAAATATTATGTAACCATTGTCATCAGGCTCAACTACCTCTTTCACGTTATCCCATAGTAAACGAGGTGTTAATTTTTCTCTTTTCAAATAATAGTTAATTGTATCATGGCTAATACTCTCTAAATGCTCTGCCAAATTGGTAATGGTATAATTAATTTGGCTACTAAGTAGATACTGGCAATAATCTAATTTAGTAAACTTCATATTCAAAAGTATTCGTTACAGTAGCCTGAGCAGCAGCCCAAAAATTTGGTGTGAAAAGGAACAATTTACATTTGTACTCTAGTTCATTTCATCTGCATTTTTATAGTACTTTAGTACTATTTGTTAGCGATCGCATTGTGCCAGTTGCGTAAGTCCTGGCAATATGACAATTACTTAGAGATTCCAGGGAACTGACTAATTCAATATCAATTTGAGTATGGTCAATGTGGACAATCTCAAAAGGGCGACTGCCATGCCGTGGAGTAGTTTGCTCTAATTCCCAATAAAATGGTTCTTCGGAAATAGCAGCTCGATTACCAAGACGTTTTCTGGTTTGATTGTGCCCGCTTCGCTGTTTAATAGCTTGGCAAAATGTGATTCTCGATGGTGGTTTCAATGGGGGTTCATGGTTTTGGCAAGCTAAAACAAATGACTCATAAACACGTATTTTTCTGCGTTGTTTGGGTGTTTCATAATGCTCCTTGATAAAGTCGAGCATAAATTCTTGGGTTTTGGAGTCAATTTTCGGGGTACGATTGCCCTTAGTGTTGTGGTTGGGCAGTAATCCCAGGTATCCTTGACCGTAAATAAGTAAAGCTTTCTGGTACTGAGTGCGCCAACGACGGATGGTGCTGTTTGGATATACTGGAGGAGCATCTCCTAAGTATGGTTGTATTAAATTGTAGCGACGGTTGGCTTCTATAATATCTTCACAAGTTGCTCTAGTAAGAATTTCAACCGCTGCTGCTTTAATATTTGAGGTTTGTGTTGTCTCAACTCCAACAATTTTACCTGTATCAATCAATGCTGTGAATGCTGCATTTGGTAGTTCTATAAGTTTGCTATCTGCACGCAATAGTCCAGTAGTTGTCGTTCCAGTATTTACTATCTCCCATGACTCTCCATCCCAAGAAATATTAGTACCTACTGCTATTTGGAGTACTATTTGATTACTAGTTTGGGTTGTAGACTCTATTGAGTTCAGATGCTCATAAGATAAAGCAATATCTTTATTAAGAAATACGAGTACTGTTTCTGGTTGCGAGAGTTTGACTTGATTCAGTTCTACGTAAAGTTTATCTGTGGCTATTAACCAATAAAGAACATCAGGATTTATGTCTTCTATTTGTAACAGTTCTGCAAGGGTTATTCCTGGATAATTTTTTACCGTGGTTACAATCAAACTTTGCTCGGTTTCGTCTATAATTTCTGATGAGTATCCGAAATAATCTAATAGCCAAATTAGATTTTGTTGAAAGTTCCAATTAATTAGAGCATCCGACCAGACATGGAAGTCCAAGCCTTGAAGACTGTGATTTGAACGATAATTTAGCCAAACGGTCACGAAATACTTCACTCTGTACTAGGACAACATATAGTTCAAAGCTATAAATGGAGTTCAAAAAACTCAAAACTTAATTACAGCAAGGAACATGGTCAAATAGTTCATTTGTACCTTACCGTGATGAGAGAGAAATAAAAATTCAGATTTCAGGCGTAGGCGCAGCCCGCCGCAGGCATCGCTTTATCACTCAATTTTTGGCGAAACATATTTTTGAACCATATTGTGGACATTTTGAATTATATTTTGACCGAAAGTTTAAAATTTTCGACTAAATTAGTGTGTCTTGCTCGGCATTTTTTACCAAGTCTAAAAATAAAACTTTTGGTCGTATTATGGTTCATATTTAAAACACGCGGACATAATTTGATTCATAAAGCTAAGTTATTGATTGGCTCAAAAGCTTGAAATTACGTTAACTTTTGGTCACGTTATGGTTCAAAATTTGGTCACGCAGGGGGTAAAATCACAAAGACGAGCGTATTCTTCACCTGGGGGACAATGCCATTTGCCATCTGGGCTTTTGCAATAGCGATTTGGGTTCAATTCGGTCAACTTGTTGAGTTCAAGTTCTGTTTTGCATTCTTCCCAAAAAGCTGAATCTGTCCGAATGATAAAAAAATCGGCCGTGTATTGGTGTCTGTTTTGACGCCCACTTTTGCTTTGATAGACTAATTCTATTGCTGGTGGTTGGTCGTAATATTCGAGTACGGATGGGTCATGTTCTAGTTCATAAATACGCGCTAATTCGTTATGGTGGCTCTCGAATTGAATTGTTACTCCCATTTTTCTTGAGGGGTAACTGCCACAAACGTTTTTCCTTGCCCCAGTTACTCGACGAGATGGGTTGGTGCTGCGAATCTCCTCAATTATTGCCTGCGCTGCTTGAGTTAGGTGTTGTTGATGGCACCAGTTGTTAAACTCTTGGTTGTCAAGCATAATTCTAGGTTAGGAGAGAGTGTTGCGCTCATTAGTCTCTCCTACTGTTTATCTCAGCACAACGCTGTATATTTATGAACGAAGTGTTGAAAATGTTTGCTCAACTTATAGTTTCTAAATAACATTTTTGCTCAACTTATGCTTTCATGACTCCTATATCTGCTTGTTCCTGCTGACGGGGTTAATACGGTTTCAAGCAATCTGTTGCTCAACTTATGCTTTCACAGTTGCTCAACTTATAATTACAGTGACAACAGCTGTGACTTTAGCCATAAGTTGTCAAAATCAGACAACTTATGCCTTGTAATCAAGTCGGACAACTTATGCTTGGATTTTTGGGTTGAAGGAAAATAAAGTAGAGCTGTTGTTATCTTGTTGCTTGCCTTACTGAATTTCGAGCAAGTTTAAACCCTCGACAGGAGATAAACTAAGCTTGTAACACCATCTCAGAAACTTGTATAAAGTAGGCAATGTTCGTTTAGGCGTAACTTTTGTTTCTCTGATGAGGGGATTTGTGTGGAGTGAGGGAGTAGCAGCAAGCAGATTTCCAAGAGCTTGAGCAATCCACAAATCCCGATCAAATTTGCGCCCTTTGCTTCGGCTATGACTCGGTACGTCAAGATTGCGCCCAAGCCAAGCACCACACTCGTGACAGTAGCCGTTTAATTTCTGAGGTTGGAAAAAAGGTTGGGTATGACCGTAGCACAAACAGTAGACCTCTTGCAAAATTATTTTATGGTAAGATGATGAATTTTGCCGTGTGAATCAATTTGGATATGCGATACGAGCAAACAAAAAAGTTATCTAACCGAGAGTTCAAACGTCTAGTTGGGGTGCAACGGCATACATTTGATGAGATGGTCAAAGTCATGCAGGATGCCGCCAGTCCCAAAAAAACTCGGGGCTGCCCAAATAAACTAGATTTGTCAGACCAAGTTTTGATCTGCTTGCAGTATTGGCGAGAATATCGAACTTACTTCCATATAGCTGGTGATTGGCAGATATCTGAATCAACTGTTTGTCGCATAGTTCATCGTGTTGAAAGCGTGTTAGTCAGTTCTGGAAGGTTTCGTCTACAAGGAAAAAAGTCATTGTTGACTCAGGAGCAGAAACCGAAAACAGTTGTGATGGATGTCACCGAAAGTCCCATTGAACGTCCAAAATCTGGGCAGAAACGTTTCTACAGTGGTAAACAAAGACGACATAAGTAATTAAACAAAATTAATTACACAAATGAATATATAATATACTCTCAGAATATTTTGGATAATAATTAGAGTTAAAATGATTTTTTTGAGAGAAATCAATCCTCTTTCTTTGAAACTACTGGAGCGAATATATCGCCAAAGCAGATATCATCAGGTGCGCCAAAGAGCACATTTCTTAATTTTAGCTAATCAAGGAGTAGAGTTACAAGAATTAATGAAAATATTTAATGTTAGTTATAAGACTATCTATAACTGGATAAATCGTTGGGAATCATCAGGGATGGTTGGACTTTATAATAAACTAGGAAGAGGTAGAAAACGAATATTTAAACCAGAACAAGAAGCAAAAATTAGAGAGTGGGCGAAACTTGAACCAAGACAATTAAAAAAGACGCTACAAAAAATTAAATCAGAATGGGATATTGAAGTTAGCACTGAAACTATTAAAAGAATATTAAGAAATTTTTATATGACTTGGCATCGAATGCGACGAGATGTTGGAGGAGAGCCAGATCCTATAGAATACAAGGAAAAATCTGCACAGTTAACAGAGTTTAAACGATTAGAAGACGAAGGTAAAATTAACTTATATTACTTAGACGAAACCGGATTTTGTTTAATTCCTTCTGTTCCTTATGGATGGCAAGATATCGGAGAGTACTTAACTATTACTAGTCGCCGTAGTGCGCGCCTAAATGTTTTAGGAATCATGAATCGAAATAATCACCTTGAAGCTTATGTCTCTTTTCAAAGTATCAATTCAGATGTGATTATTGCTTGCATTGATACTTTCTTTCCCCAAGTAGATAAACCGACGGTAATTGTTGTTGATCAATCCTCTATTCATACCAGTGATATGATTATTGATAAAGTTGAAGAATGGCAAGAACGTGGCATTACCATCTTTCAATTACCTTCCTATTCACCAGAGCTAAATTTGATTGAAATTTTGTGGCGGTTTATTAAGTATCAATGGCTCGAAATAGATGCTTACAAAAATTGGCAAACCTTTGTCGCATCTGTCGAAAATATTCTCCGAGAATTTGGTAAAAACTATGTAATTAATTTTGTTTAGCTACTTACCCTCAAATCTCAATTTGTAATTGATCTTGAAACTTCACAAGTGCGCTGTGTTGCTAACGATTCCGGTCGTAGGCATGATTACAAACTGTTTATTCACAGCAAAGTACGTTTTCATGCCGATACCGAAAGTTTAGAAGATAGCGGTTATCAAGGAATTGCTAAATTTCATACTAATTGCCATCTACCTAGAAAGAAACCTAGAGGTGGTAAGTTAACCAAACAACTGGAGTTTAGACTAAAAGCAGGCGATCGCTAAAAAAGTGTGCGTGTTTTTTTGGTATACATTTTAACTTCTGGAGTTGAGACTATCAAGAAGAGCGATCGTTAACTCGATAAAAGATGTGTTGTTGGTATAAAATTTTGGGAAGGGCAGTCTGTGGTTAACACAGACGCCCTTCAGTGGAAGATGAGATTTGAACCACTAATTCTCATCTGCCAATATGAAAAGTGCCTTACTAAAAGAATTTCGTCAAGCAGCGTACAGCTATTTAGGTAGAGCGCATGATGCAACTTTTGAACTGATGGATGCAATATTACTGACGCGGAATGCCTACAGTTTGGCAGATTTATCGCTATCGCCAGTATTTAGAAGAAAGTGGCCAAGTATTTATGAAGCGTTACAAGATAGCAGACCACAGCGACAAAAATTGATGCAGTTATACATCAAACAGATGCCACAACAGGGTCGTCCGTTGTTGGCAGGCGACCACACTGCCTGGTCGCGCCCGGATGCGGTAACTCTTATTGAGAGGACAATTGAACACACCAGTGTTACCATAACCGGAAACAAACCAATTACCGTTGGTCAGGGATATAGTACCATTGCTTGGATACCAGAGGATTCTGGCAGTTGGGCGTTACCGTTGAGGCATGAGCGAATTACCAGTTGGGAAAATCCGATACAAAAGGCAACGTGGCAATTACAGCAAGTGTGTGAACATTTACCAACTAGACCAATTACAGTTTGGGATAGTGAGTATGGCTGCGCCCCTTTTGTGTTGAAGACGACTAATATCAAAGCGGACATTCTGGTACGTTTGCGTTCAAATCTTTGTTTATGGGGCGCACCACCACCATATTCTGGTAAAGGGCGACCCAGGAAACATGGTGATAAATTTAAACTCAATGATCCTTCTACATGGAGTGAAGCCAATGAGAGTATAGAAGTCAACCATCCTAAACTGGGACGGGTGAAGGTGAGCTTGTGGAAAAATTTACACTTTCGTCAAACGGCGACACGCCCAATGTCGCTGATTCGAGTTGAGCGTCTAGATGCAGAAGGCAACCTACGTATATCAAAACCTTTGTGGTTGGCTTGGGTAGGAGAGGAAATGCTTCCACTATCTCAAGTTTGGCAACTCTACCTCCGACGTTTTACTGTTGACCACTGGTATCGTTTTTTGAAGCAACGCTTGCACTGGACATTGCCTAAGTTGAGTAGTCCCAAGCAATCTGAGCATTGGAGTGACCTCATGCCTCTGATGACTTGGGAATTGTGGTTGGCTCGTGATATCGTTGCTGATAACCCTTTACCTTGGCAAAAATCATTAGACAATTTGACTCCTGGGAGAGTTGCTCAAGCGATGGGGAGTATTTTTGCGGTGATTGGTACTCCTGCCCGTTCGCCTAAACCTCGCGGAAAGTCTCCAGGCTGGAAACCAGGAAAACCACGACAACGTAGAATTCGCTATCCGATAGTCAAAAAAACTACAACTAAGCCTCGCAAAAAGCATCCAGAATCTGCTTAGTACCCTAGATTTTCATCTCTGAAGCCTGTTTCTTTTCAACTCAGCGTTGCTGGGTCGTTTCTTGTTGCTTAGTCTAAACTCCAGGTCTAAGGTAACGCTGGTTTTTGAACACGCCCTTCCCAATGTGTCAGGAAAGAGTGTGAAAGGCTTGCTGGTCGAATATCCGCCAGGTGGCTCAACACCTGCACATACCCATGCAGCCTCGGCTTTTATCTATGCAACAGTTCTGGAAGGTGCAATTCGTAGCAAAATCAATGATCATCCAGAGCAGGTGTATCACGCTGGTGAGAACTTTTTTGAACTACCTGGCGATCATCATCTCAAGAGCGCAAATGCCAGTGATACTCAACCCCTGCGCTTGCTAGCCGTCTTTATCGTCGATACCAATGAAGAGAACCTGACCACACTGGAAGACGAGTAAGACGCACCCATTGCACCGATATCACTCAACTTTATGTGCGTGAGCAGGACAATCCAGAATTATTTCATGACGCAGATCACCTAAAGCATATCAAGTCTAACAACTGCCGGCTCACTTGCTGTTACTTTCCTCGATTCCGAATGATTAAGTCGCGTTTTAACTCAACTAACTTGAGTGGTCTAAATTGAGCGATCGCAGAACAATGTGTGACTTAAAGGATAAGCTTGCCGCAACGATGGACGATAGCTTAGAGCTTTGTGTCACTTAAAGGATAAAGTGACCGTTTTTAAAGGATAAAGTGGCCGCAGAACAGAACCTATAACAGAAGCGTATTTGAAACAATTGAATGCGTTAGCGAAGCTTAACGAAGTTATCGCTTGTAAAGTATGGCGAAAATACGGCAACGCAAAAATAAGTATTCCAGGTTTTAAGGGCGGCCACTTTATCCTTTAATTCCGGCCATCTTTTCCTTTAAGTGACACAGAGTGAAGTATTTCGTGACCGTTTGGCTAAATTATCGTTCAAATCACAATTGCTATAGCTCCTTTCTACAAGGATTTTGGATTGTTTGTTGCTTCTCAGTATTTATACAGTTATTAAAGACTTAATAAAGATATGTTTTTATACTAAAAATATGTAAAAATGAATTATATTGAAAAAATTATTAAGTTATTAAATATTTCTTATTAATTTCGTATTAACCCCACTTTTGATCTGGTGACAGCTTCGCTACTGTTGCCAAATTCGTTTTAGCTGTGCCAAGAAAAATTATGACAACAAAAAGGTTAGTAACAACTGTGTCTCCAGTATTTCACCATAATTCCACGGCAATGATCGGTAGGGTTGTTTGTAGAGATGCCAACGTTAATGAGTATCAACAACTGGTTGCTAGTGTTGGTCTTACTAACACCCTTGTTGTCTTCGATAACCGTGTGCCAGATATAGACATACTTTACAGTGCGCTACAGCCAGATGCTTTTAGTTATACCCTAACTTCTGAAGATGATGCTTTATTGGCGATCGCACAATTACTAGCACAAACAGGCGCAAAGTATTTGGCAATTGTGGCGCATGGCGAACCAGGAACAGTATTCATTGGCGCACAGCCATTAAACCAAGAAGCGCTTCAGGTACAGTCGGCGTTGTTACAGAAGTGGGGCGTTGAGGAAATTGCGCTTTATAGCTGTGAGGTAGCAAAAGGCGATCGCGGCTGGCAGTTTGTGCAGCAATTGAGCGAGTTGACTGGGGCAAACATCGCCGCTTCTTCCACTAAATTAGGCAACCTGGACTTGGGCGGTAATTGGGATCTTGATGTTTCTACTGGAACAATCACGTCACCTCTCGCGTTTACTCTCGAAGCGATCGCCACCTATCCCTCCATTCTGCCAACCGGAGATTTAGATCCTACCTTTGGCTCTGGAGGGATCGTAAGTACTAGGATTTATGGTTACAATGACTGGATTTATCAAGTAAAAATACAGGCGGATGGCAAAATTGTTGCTGGAGGTCATACTTATAATGGCAATGATCATGATTTTGCCTTAGTTCGCTACAACCGTGATGGTACTATAGACAATACTTTTGGCAACTCGGGGAAAGTGATTACTGACCTTAGTGGTTCCTCTACTGATATTGCCAATGGCATTGCTTTACAAAGCGACGGTAAAATCCTTGCTGCTGGTTACACACTGGCTAATAGTAATTTCTCCAACTATAACTTTGCTTTAGTCCGTTATAACTCGGATGGTACCCTTGATAACTCCTTTGGGATTGAGGGCAAAGTCATTACTGACTTCAATCAATCAAGTTCTGATAATGGCAATGCTATTACTATTCAAAATGACGGCAAAATCCTTGTTACAGGTTACACTACGGGGTTTGGTTTTCTTGACTTTGGGCTAGCCCGCTATAACGCTGATGGTACCTTAGATGCAACTTTTGGCAATAATGGTAAAACATTTGCTAATTTCAGTGGGTATGGAGCTTACGGTCAAGCAATTGCCCTACAAGATGATGGCAAGATTTTTGTAACGGGTTATGTCTCAATTGGAGACGGTAATGATAATTTTGCTCTCGCCCGCTTTAACCCTGATGGAAGCCTTGATACAACTTTTGGCTCAAGTGGACAAATTATCACTGACTTCAATGGAAAAAACGATTCTAGCTTCAGTGTTGCTATCCAAGATGACAATAAAATCCTGGTTATAGGCACAACTTCTAATGGTACGGTCAACGAATTTGCACTATCACGCTACAACCCTGACGGCTCTCTTGATACGGCTTTTGGTACAAACGGCAAAGTTATCACACAAGTTAGTACTCCTAATGCCTATAACTTCGACGATTTTGCTGCGAGTGTAACTGTACAGTCCAACGGTAAAATCCTTGTTGCAGGAGGAGCATATGATAGCAACTTCGGGTCTGCCTCTAACTTTGCCTTAGTACGGTATAACTCTGATGGTTCTCTTGATAGTACGTTTGGCAATGGAGGAAGGGTTGTTACCAATACGGGTTATGGTGCCGGAAGCAGCGTTGTTTTACAAAGTGATGGCAACATTTTAGTGGCAGGAGGCGCTGGCCGGGAATTTACTCTGGTTCGTTACTTAGGCGATCCTTTGCCTGTCAACAGACCGCCAATTGTGGTTACGAACACTAATGATAGTGGTGTCGGTAGTCTTCGTGGAGCTATTGATGCTGCTAACAGCAATCCTGGGACAGACACTATTATCTTCAATATTGCAACCTCTGATCCAGGTTATAACACCAGCACAGGTACTTATACCATTAACCTACTTTCTGCTTTGCCAACCATAACAGATGCGATTATTCTCGACGGTACTAGTCAAGCTGGCTTTGCAGGTAGTCCCATCATTGAACTAAATGGTGCAAATGCTGGAAATGTGATGGGGTTAGTAATTGAAGCAGATAATAGTACTATCAAAGGTTTGGTAATCAATCGTTTTGAGCAGGGTTTTGGAATCTTTTTATTAGGCAATGGCAATAATACAATTCAAGGTAACTTCATTGGCACTGATGTTACTGGAACACTTGGTCTTGGAAATGCTGTAGGTATTTATTCTCTATCAAGCAACAATATTATCGGTGGTATAACTGCTGCTGCGCGTAATCTAATTTCTGGTAACAATAATGGCGGTAATGGTAGCGGTATCTTTATTGGTAACTCTCAGGAAAACCAGATTTTAGGAAACTATATTGGTACGGATATTACAGGTACTTCAGCGTTAGGAAATGGTTATGGTATAAGCATTTATGATGCTAGTACTGGCAATATTATTGGTGGTACAGTACCCGGTGCTAGGAATATCATCTCTGGCAATCAATTAGGAGTTTATATACAAGAAGGTGGCAAGAATCAGATTTTAGGAAACTATATTGGTACGGATGTCACAGGTACTTTAGCGCTAGGAAATAATAATGGTATCAGGGTAAATGATTCTCCGAATAATATCATTGGCGGACTCACAGCTTCAGAGCGGAATGTTATCTCTAGTAATGTAGTGGGTGTGTATGTTATTAATGCAAACAGCACCAATAACCAAATTGTCGGAAACTACATTGGCACAGATACAACCGGAACAGTTGCGCTGGCAAATTCAGATGGTGTTGACATTAGTTCCGCACCCAGTAATAACGTTCGTAACAATGTTATTTCTGGCAATAGTATTGGTGTTACTATTGCTGGCTCAACCGCAACAGGAAACCAAATTCAAGGAAACTGGATTGGTACAGCAAACGATGGTGTCAGCCCATTAGGAAACCAGTTTTTTGGGGTAGGGCTTCAGTCATCCGCCAGCAACAATACAATTGGTGGTACTGGAACAGGAGAAGGCAATGTCATTGCTTTTAATTGGCAAGGTGGCGTATATACCTACAATGCTAGCACTGGTAATGGAATCTTATCAAATCTTATCTTCTCCAATTCTGGCTTAGGAATTGACCTAGGCCTCAACGGTGTTACCCGTAATGATTTGGGAGATGGAGACACTGGCTCCAATCAGCTTCAAAACTTCCCAGTGCTTACCTCTGCAATGTCGGGTAATGGCACAACGGTGATCGCTGGTACTCTCAATAGCATCCCCAACAGCATCTTTAGGATCGAGTTTTTTGCCAATAGCAGATTAGATTCTACTGGTTATGGTGAAGGACAAACCTACTTGGGTTTTGTAAGCACTATAACTGATGGACTGGGTAATGCTAACTTTAGCATCAACCTAGCCACCTCGGTTTCTGTAGGCCACTTTATCACAGCAACGGCAACTGATGCTGACAACAACACGTCGGAATTTTCTCAAGGTTTTACCGTTAGACAACCGAACAGTACCCCAACAGATCTAAGCCTCAGTGCGACCAGTGTGAATGAAAATGTTGAAGCTAATACCGTCATCGGTACTCTCAACACCATTGGTACTGACGCAGGCAACACCCACACTTACAATCTCGTTTCCGGTATTGGCAGCAGTGATAACGCTTCCTTCAGCATTGTCAACGGCAACCAGCTACGTCTCAATGTCTCCCCTGACTACGAAACTAAGCCAATCTATAGCATCCGAGTCCGCACCACTGACCAGGAGGGATTGAACTATGAAGAAGCCTTGACTATTAGTGTCAATAACCTCAACGAAGCCCCCACCGTTGCCAACTCAATCGCAAATCAAACGGCGATTGAAGATGTGCTTTTCAATTACACCATTCCCAGCAATGCATTTGCCGATCCCGATGGTGATGTGCTGGCTTATACAGCAATTCTGGCAGATGGCAGCGTACTACCAAATTGGCTCACGTTCAATCCCACAACTCGCATCCTTAGTGGCACCCCAGATAATACTGATCTAGCACCCCTTAATATCAAAGTCACTGCCACTGATCCATCTGGTGTTGGGGTATCTCAACTGTTTCAAGTTGCTGTTGAGCCGACGGATGATCCAACGGTAATTAATGCACCAGCTCAACAGACAATTAACGAAGATACTTCCCTAATCTTTAGGAGCGCAGCCGGTAACGCGATTACGCTCAACGATGCAGATGCAGGAAATTCCCTGTTGCAAGTATCTCTATATGTCACAAACTATTCTGGTTCTGGCACTCCAGGTTATCTCTACTTGGGCGATACCAGTGGATTGAGCTATGTTTCCGAAGACAGTACATCTTTCACGGGAACGCTTGCAGCGATCAATGCTGCACTCGAAGGCCTAAGCTTCTATCCCAGTAGCGATTACAATGGCACTGCGAATCTACAAGTAATGGTGTCTAATCCAGTCACTCTATCATCGAGCAGTAATACTATTTCAATTCTGGTCAATCCAGTAAACGATGCGCCTAACCTCCATCTGGGTATTGCGCCAACGGTGAATGAAGATGAGCCTTTTAGTTTCTCCTTCTTCCAAGCCTCCGATCCAGACGAACGCTACTCTGGCACAGTTCCGATTACCTATAGTGCTAAACTTGCTGATGCTTCTGACTTGCCAGACTGGATTAGTTTTGACCCCAATAGCCGCACCTTCAGTGGCACGCTAACCAATGCCAATGTTGGCACCCTTAACATAGAAGTCACCGCTTCTGATGGGGAAGACTCCTCCAGTGAAGTTTTTACCCTGACCATTGCTAGCGTCAACGATGCACCAATAGTACAAAACCAGATTCCGGCTCAATTTGTCTTAGAAGATTCTCTGTTCACATTCACCATCCCGGAAAACACTTTCACTGATGCAGACGGGGATACACTCACATATACTGCTATCAAAGCTGACGGTTCTGCACTTCCTGATTGGCTTAACTTCGATGCTGCGACTCGTACCTTTAGCGGCACACCTCCTCAGGATGCAGGTATGCCTAGCATCACCGTTACGGCTTCCGATGGGCAGGTTTCTACCAGTACAACGTTTCCTATCTCGGTTATTAACGTCAATGATGCACCCCAACTGATCAGCGAAATTCCAGATCAGGCGATCGCACAAAACAACTCATTCTCTCTTTACTTTGGTGATTATTTTTCTGATCCCGACAGTGGCATAATCTACACTGCCAAACTTGAAGATGGCAGTCCTCTGCCTAATTGGCTCACGTTTATGGACAGTAGCATTGTCGGTACACCTGGCAATAGCGATGTAGGCACACTCAACATCAGAGTCACAGCCGCCGATAATCAATATGAAGTGAGCAATGTCTTTACCCTAACGATTACTGATGTCAACGATGCACCGACGGCAGTAGTGCTTTCCAATACAATTACTGAATTGGCAGAAAACACTGCTATCGGTGAGGGCATAAAAGTGGCGGACATTGCTATCACGGATGATGCTCTAGGTACGAACGCCCTTTCACTGGATGGTGCTGACAAAGATAATTTCGAGATCCGTGGCAACAGTCTCTACTACACTGGTACTAGCCCTGACTTCGAGACTCAATCTAGCTACGCGGTCAAAGTCATTGCCACAGATGCAGAACTCAATGTCTCAGTTAGCCAATCCTTCACCCTCAGCATCACGGATGTTAACGAAATTCCTGTTGACACCACACCACCAGATGCTCCTGCGATCGCCCCAATCACAGCAGACAATATCGTCAACAGTAGCGAGAAAACCGCAGGGGTCAGTGTTTCCGGTACAGCTGAAGCTAATAGCATCATCAAGGTGATCTGGGGTAACACCTCTTTAGAAGCCACCGCAGATGCAGACGGAAACTGGAGTCGTTTGTTTAGCAGCAATCAGATTCCATCTGATGGTGATACAATCATCAGCGCTACGGCAACTGATGCTGCGGGTAACATCAGCATTGCTGGTGTGCGATCGGTTCTCATCGACACCATTGCCATAACTCCAAGCATCAGCCCCATTGGAGGAACAGACAATATTGTCAGCTTGGTAGCAGGCGATGCTAAAGTTACCGGAACAGCAGAATCGGGTAGTATTGTGACCTTGAAATCAAATAATACGGTTTTAGGCACAACAACTGCTCTCAGCAATGGTACCTGGGCTTATACACTAACCTCAGCAAATATTACTGCGATCGGACAAGGTGTTAATAAGAGCATTAGTGCCACAGCAACTGATACAGCAGTAAATACCAGTGTTTCCTCAGCATCTGAGACATTTGCCGTCGATACGATCGCGCCTAATGCCCCAGCAATTAGCAGCATTACAGATAACGTCGGTTCGATTATCGGCAGCATTGCCAATGGCGCAAGTACCGATGACACTACTCCAACCTTTGTCATCGGTTTGACTGGCACCAACGCTGTTGCTGGTAATACTGTCAGGCTCTTTAATGGCTCTACTCAAATTGCTGCTCAGGTTCTCACCAGTTCTCACATCACAGCAAAAAGCGTCTCCATTACACCTACAGCATTAGCCCAGGGCGATTACTCGATCACCGCAACTATTACTGATGCGGCTGGCAACCAGAGTGTTGGTTCCACAGCCCGCACCTTCACCCTAGATACTACTGCTCCTGTTGCACCCACAATCAATCAAGTAACAACTGACAATATCGTCAACAATGCAGAGAGAAATGCCGGGGTGATTCTCTTTGGGAATGCGGAAGCAAATAGCACAGTCAGCGTCAAATGGGGAAGTACAACCCTGACAACGACAGCAGATGAGAATGGAAACTGGAGCCGTGTCTTTACTACTGCTCAAATTCCTACAACTGGAAGTACCACGATTACAGCCACAGCCAAGGATGCGGCCGGGAACACCAGCATTGCTGGCACTCGTACAGTGCTGATTGACACAATTGCAAATACGCCAAGCTTATCACTGGTAAGTGATTCGGGTCGCTCAACTACCGACAAAATCACCAACTCTGGTGCGGTGAAACTTACTGGACTCGAAAGCAATGCAACCTGGGAGTACAGTACTGACAACGGTCAAAACTGGCTCAACGGTTCTAGGACAAGCTTTACACTCACAGGCGATGGCGTTAAGGCTGTTGTTGTGCGTCAAACAGACTTAGCCGGGAATACCTCAACCTCAACTCCCAACCCATTCACCTTCACCCTAGATACTACTGCTCCTGCTGCGCCTACAATCAATCAAGTAACAACTGACAATATCGTCAACAATGCAGAGAGAAATGCCGGGGTGATTCTTTCTGGGAGTGCAGAGGCAAATAGCACAGTCAGCGTCAAATGGGGAAATACAACCCTGACAACGACAGCAGATGAGAGTGGAAACTGGAGTCGTGCCTTTACTACTGCCCAAATTCCCACAACTGGCAGTACCACAATTACAGCCACAGCCAAGGATGCCGCCGGGAACACCAGCATTGCTGGCAGTGGTACAGTAGTCATTGATACAATTGCAAATACGCCCACCTTATCACTAGTCAGTGATTCGGGTCGCTCAACTACCGACAAAATCACCAACTCTGGTGCGGTGAAACTGACCGGACTCGAAAGCGGTGCAACCTGGGAATACAGTACTGACGATGGTCAAAACTGGCTCAACGGTGCTGGAACAAGTTTTACACTCACAGGCGATGGCGTTAAGGCTGTTGTTGTGCGTCAAACAGACTTAGCTGGGAATACCTCAACCTCAACTCCCAACCCATTCACCTTCACCCTAGATACTACTGCTCCTGTTGCACCCATCATCAATGGATTCAACAATGTTAGCGGCACATTAACCATCATAGGTACAGCCGAAGTAGGTAACACTGTTGCTGTCTTCAGGGACAGTACTTCTCTAGGCACAGCTGTTGCTAATAGCAATAGCACTTGGAATTTCAACACAACTAATATTACCAGTGGAAGCTTTAGCATCACTGCCAGGGCTACGGATGTAGCAGGCAATATCGGCTCTTTCTCTGCTGCGTCCAACGTTATTGCTGGCACTTCAGCAAACAATACCCTCAATGGAACTGTCAATAATGATGTTATTGTCGGCTATGCTGGCAACGATACCCTTAATGCTGGTGCAGGTGATGATATTCTATTGGGTGGGGACGGCCATGACTTCCTCCTTGGTGGAGATGGTAATGATTTCCTAGTTGGTGGCGCTGGTAATGACACCCTCACAGGCGGTAATGGTAAGGAGCAATTTGTTTACAAAGCAATTAGCGATGGGGGAACCATTGGCGATACCATTACTGACTTCAATCCCAGTCAGGATCAGCTTGTGTTGACTGATCTATTCCGTAGTTTGAATTACTCTGGGAGCGCTCCAATCAGCGATGGCTACCTACAGTTTAGCCAAGTTGGTGCCAATGCCCTAGTTCAGATTGATCAAGATGGGCTGGCAGGTGTAGCTACCTTAACTACGCTGGCAACATTAAACAACGTCAGTACAGGAAGTTTAATGATCGGTAGTAACGTTCTAGTATAGCGAGACTTTGTAAGAAAGTAGTACCGAGTCGGGCTAAAGAGTTGTTCTAGAGCTAATTTTACGTCAATTTCGTAATTGAGCAATAACTGTACTTGGTGGTACTAATTTACTTCGACAAGCCGTTATAAACTTGCTGAATAATACTTATCAATATAAGCCTGTTGGTGGTAAGTTTAACAAGTCTAACATTCGCCCAGAAAAGTTAAATTTTTGAATTTCTGGCTGTCATTACATGATAACAACTGTCCATATTAGGCGGCTTTTTACAGACAGTTAGTTCACTTACCCAAGATTTGTAAACATCTTCAACAATTCACCTCAGTACCAAGATTGAGAAGCATTCTAGTAGTCTGCCAACCCAAAAATGCGCTTGTGAGGACTGGGGAAAGGGGAAAGGGAAAAGGGTAAGGGATTTAAATCCTTTCCCCCTTCCCCCTTCCCCTTTACCCCGCCAAGTTCACTTGGCGAACTACTAGTGACACGCTAGCCAGATTTTCCCTAAAGTCACATACAATTTTGGGTGTTAGTTCCACACTGCTTCTAGGCGATCGCGATCAAGATGGTAAATAATCCTCAGTTTGACAACCTACCACCAATCAAGTTGATCCACATACAGGATCAAGCACCATCAACCCTACAGGGAGAATCTAGAAGCAGGGCAGGAAAAATAGCTGCAACCACTGATATCCGGTGGGTAAAAGTTCTGGAATTTTTACGCAGCAACAATCTCGCACCAAACAGCCGCAAGCTTTACGAACGTGAACTGAAGCGGTTTTTGGCTTGGAGTGAGCTGCACTATCATGAACTGCGTCCACGTCATCTTGCGCTATATAAAGAATATCTCCGTGATGAAATACAGACTGATGCAGGTAAACCGCTTTCAAAAAGCAGCATCAATGCAGGAGTTGCGGCACTCAAAAGCTTTTTCAAATGGATGTGCTATACGTATCCTGAAATTATTGCTACTAATCCTACACTGGGGATTAAACTGGAAAAAGTACCACTGCCACCAGCCCAGAGTTTAACCCCTCAACAGATGGAACAGGTTTGGTCAGCGTTGGAATTCTTGGGAGAAACAAGGCAACGGGATACAGCACTGGTTCACATTCTCAGTCATGGGCTGCGTGCTGGAGAAGTTGTACAGCTAAATGTTGGCTCATTTGATGGCAAGCTACTATTTTTACCAGACACCAAAACCAATGAACCACGCTTAGTTCCACTGCGAAAAGAAAGTCGGGAAGTTTTGGCAGAGTATTTGCTTACGCGCTCACAGCAAGGAGAGGTCTTAAACAGCGACTCCCCACTGATGATTTCACACCATGCTTCATACAAAGGTGAACGCTTGAGTTATCACGGCATTTACTTCGCTGTAGAAAAAATTGGTGAAATAGCTCATATTGAGGATTTGCACCCTCACTCCTTTCGACATACTTACGCTACTGACTTATTGCTATTGGGAGTTGACCCCAGCCATGCACGAAAATTAACAGGACATCAAAGTGAGAAAGCGTTTCGACGGTATACCCTTCGCAGCGAACAAGAAGCTGCGATCGCTGCTTACTATCGTGCAATCGGAGAGGAAGTGGAGTAAAGTATGCCCAAGCCACTCGATCCCAAGTGTCAGTTATGTTCCAAACTACCAACTGCCCAAGCCAAGGTTTTACATGGAACAGCAGGGGACGGGTGTTGGAATCCCAAAGTCTGCCACAATCGCCGCTCATTCTATCGCCACCGCTCCCAGAAGAATTCAGCAGAAATTGATTCAGTAACAGTCGAACCACCAGCAACATATTTTGCAGTGCTATATCTATATAAAGAAGCGGGGGATAAACCATTACACGCTATGTCGGCAGAACTCTGGCTGGGGCAAAAGCCTATTTGTCGCCTGGAACCAATTCACTGCTTTGGGCTAACGGCTGGCAAGATCCGCGCCTATACAGATCAGGTGTTGCAGTCTTTTGCTAAACAATACGGTGTTTCACTATATCAATATAAGGATATGTTTGAGATTACCTCAAGCTACTGCCCAGTGCGGCCTTGCCCCTTGCATCCACAATCTTAGAGATGACCACATACCGCCAATTAACCATCTGGGATGTATTAGATGAGTTGTCTGAATCTCCACCAACTTCTTCCCTTGATGCTATGTGGGATTGTTTGGATGCCGAGCTAGAAAAATTACCCTTGGAGGCACAGTTATTAACCGCAGCGCTTGCCTTCAGTCAAATTGCGGATATTCTTAAGTCTCGTGCCGAAGTGCTGTTGCAAGATACCCGCGATGGGCTACGCCCCGCCGTAGGCGATCGCAATAGTCTTTTGGGGCCTGTTGTTAGCACCGATCTCTTTGCTGGTCTGGTGCGGACAACAATGCACCTAGATTTAGATGATTTGATTGAACCGCAAACACCACAAACCTTTAAACCACATGGCCCACACCAATTTTCATCTCCTACTGAGTTGGGTGATTCTGTAGTAGCACCCGTTGAAAAAGCGAATGTTTTGGCAATGCTTGATGAGGTAACAACTTTAGAAGATGTCCGCAATTTGGCATCAGATGAGGATGTCCAAAAATGGCAAAGTGCCATCGCCAACTACTTGATAAATGTCAAAGATGAGATTTCTTTAGTTAGACTGCAACGTGTGTTGCAAATGCCGATGGTAGAAGTATGGTTGGGATTATTGCTGGGTGGGTTTACCTTGGAGCAACGTGGAGATTTTTATCACAACCATAATGTCTGGGTGAAAAGCTCTCCTTCCTACTACCAATAACAATACATTCGCCATATAGGAGAGTCCTGCCTGCTCCCTCTACGATTTGCTCCGCTAACGCTCTTAGGAGAAGAATGGGAAATTGAACATGATGAAACTTTGGTAGACTTGCTCTCGAAACTGCAAGATAAAAGTTGCCTAGAACCGATTAGTGAGCTTGATAATTTGCAAGGTACTCTTCGAGAATATCAAAAACACGGTGTTTCCTGGCTTCAATACTTGGAACGCGATCACAATCTCAAAATTTTCTTAGTTTTAATCATTAAATATCAAGCAGATAAATGTTAACGGCTTAAATTCAAGATTAAAATCATGATTTTCACTTGCGAAGGTAGTCCGAAATTAGCAATTCTGACAAAAGAAGGTTTTGTCGCAAAAAATTACTTTTGTCAGTAATTAGCAACGCTGTCAATAATAGTACAAGCAACTGCTTTCAATGAAGAACGATTGTCTCGTGTGTTTCCTGTGTTCCCGATTCAGCTGAGTTTCCCTAATCCCTATGAGTTACAAAAAATACATTGCTGGCATGACGAGCATTGCCAAACTAAAGCACCAATATTCCCAACACTTTCTTAATGCATTAGCTTACAAGCAAAGGCAGTATCCGCGATCGCAACCTACAGAGACCGGATATTAATAACTATTTAATACTTGCAATAACGCTTGAATACTTAGCAAGCGCGATGCAGATTTAGTTGGTGGACTGGTTGTGCTTAAAAATATCACTGATGACTAATAATTACTATTGACAGTAACTTTCAAGCGTAGAAGTAGAATATAAACATGGTAGAAAATAATGCAGCGAGATTTGCTTTAAGAACTGAGCTTTTATTACGTATAGATAATTTGGGACTACAGCAAAGCCTATTTCCAACCTCTGACGAACTTATTGATCAACTTATACAACAGTTGGAGGGCATAAGTCCTATTCCGCAACCACTTCAGCCTAACTATCTTCCTTCTCTATTAGGTAACTGGCAATTAGTGTATGCATCTGCTGGGACAATCGTCACACGCCAGATTGCATCAATTCCAGATTTTTTGGGTGTAATCAAAATTAAACGCGTGTGGCAAAGATTGGCTAGTGAGAGCAATGCCAGAAAAATCTCAGCCTCTAATAGCGCCCAGCTTGAATTACCCATTTTAGGTGAGTGGCAGTTACAAGCTAATGGACATTGGAAATGGGGTACGGATGAGAAAACTGCCACAGTGTCCTTTAACTCATTTTCCATACAAGCAACAAAACCTTTTGGGCTATCTAATTGGAGTTTTCCTGAGTTGAAAATACCAGTATTAGATTTTTTACAGAAAGAAGCTTTATGGATCACCTCCTACTTAGATCAAGAAATTAGGGTAGGACGAGGTGCAACAGATAATTTATTTGTATTTCGTCGTGATGTAACACCCTCAAATTAGCTCTCCCAAAGAAGTTTGACTCAATAAAGATAATTAAAAGCATAATTGAAAGTTGAGATGAAAAAAACCAATATTTTTCTTGTTTTTTGTCAGCAATTAGCTTTCATCTTTTATGTGTTATTTTCCTCATCTGTGATGGCACAGATTGTTCCAGATAACACATTATCTGTGAATTCTCTAGTTACTTCACAGAGTAATACCAACAATATTAATGGAGGAACGCAAGTAGGAAGAAATTTATTTCACAGCTTCGAGGAATTTTCTCTATCCACAGGTGATACCGCCTACTTTAATAATGCCTCGAATGTTCAAAACATTATTAGTCGAGTAACTGGTTTATCTATCTCTAACATCGATGGTTTACTGAAAGCTAACGGCAACGCTAACCTGTTTCTAATTAATCCTAACGGGATTATTTTTGGCCCCAATGCCACCCTAAATATCGGTGGCTCGTTCTTAGCTAGCACTGCTAACAGGATTAACTTTGCTGATGGCAGCCAATTCAGTGCAAAAAGTCCACAAAATCAACCCTTATTAACAGTAAGCGCACCTCTTGGCTTAGGATTTGATGGTAATCCAGGCGCAATTCAAGCTCAAGGTACAGGACACAATCTAAGTCTCAATAGCCCATTCTCGCCATTTATTAGAAGCATTAGCTCAGATGGCTTGCGTGTAAAGCCTGAGAAAACTTTAGCTTTAGTGGGCGGTGACATAGCTTTAGAAGGAGGCAAGCTTGAGGCGAGTGGAGGGCGGATTGAGTTAGGTAGCGTTGATAAAGGAATAGTAAGTATTAATACAGATTCTGCTGCTTGGACTTTCAACTATAAAGATGCATTGAGCTTTAAAAATATTCAACTATCTCAACAGTCAATAGCAGATGTCAGTGGCTCTGGTAGTGGTTTCATTCAAGCACAAGGTGCTGATGTGGAACTAGCAAGTGGCTCAATCTTTTTGATTCAAAACCAAGGGAATAAATTATCGGGTGACATTATTGTAAATGCCTCTGAAGAATTGAGAATAATAGGGACTTCTCTCAATGGAGTAATTCCTACTAGCTTGGTTAATGAAACTTTACTAGGAAATGGAGGAAGAATTGAAATTTCAACTCCAAATTTAATTATCGAGGACGGAGCAGCAATAGTTGCTAAAACTTACGGTGCAGGCAGAGGAGGGGATATCATTGTGAACGCTTCCGAATTCACTAAAGTTACTGGTGGCTCTGCTTCCGTTCTTCAGCTGCCCAGCAATATAACTACTGGAACCTTTGGCTCTGGAGATGGTGGCAATCTTACACTGTCTACGAAAAGTTTGTCTATACAAGATGGGGGAGAAATTCTCACTTCGGCTTTTGGTACTGGCAAAGGTGGTAACTTAACAGTTAATACTCCTCTATCTACTCAAGTAATTGGCTATTTATCAGGAAATTCGCAGCTTTCTAGTACTATTCTTACTAGAACTTCTGGCTCTGGTAATGCGGGGAATCTATTTCTTTCAACAGGATTTTTGATTGCCAAAGACGGAGGTATTATTGGTTCTTTAACTCTTGGAAATGGCTCTGGAGGGGAGGTAACTGTCAATTCTAACAACTCTATAGAACTTATTGGGCTAGTGCCAAATGTCTTTACTCCAAGCTCTTTGGTTACTGCAACTTATAGCAGCGGTAATAGTGGAAAATTAACAGTTAATACAAAAAAGCTAACAGTTAGGGATGGCGGAATAATTAATACTTCCACTCGCTCAACAGGGAAAGCTGATAGCCTTATCATTAATGCTTCTGATTCTATAGATGTAATAGGTAGAGTCCCAGGCGCTGTAAATCCCAGTCTCATAAATTCATCTGTTGTTGGTTCCAATAAAAGTTTTCAAGAGCTATACCTGTTGCCTTCAGTACTGAGAGGAGATTCGGGAAGTATCACAATTAATACTAAAAAATTAAATATTACAGACGGCGCTCTAATCAGCGTTAGAAACGACGGACCTGGCAACGCCGGCACACTTCAAATCAATGCCGATCAAATCAACATCACAAACAACGGTGGTATTACCGCGACCACTGCGGTTGGCGAGGGTGGCGATATTGGGATAACGTCGAAAATCATTCAACTACGCTCTGGCAATATTTCTGCAACTGCTGGTACACAAGGCACCAAGGGCAACGGCGGCAACATCCGCATCGACACAGACATCCTGACCGCCTTGAACAACAGTGCCATAACAGCAAATGCATACCAGGGGCGTGGGGGTAACATACGTATCAATACCAAGGGACTATTTATTTCCCCCGACACACAGATTACAGCCAGTTCTCAACGAGGAATTGACGGCACACTAGAGGTCAACTTTCAAAACAGAAATCCCAGCCTTACCAAAGTACAACCACAGACCATCCCCGAAGCTCCACAGATTGCATCAGTATGCCAGGGTCATTCTGATGGAGTAGCGAGTAGCTTTGTGAATGCTGGTACTGGGGGAGTACCAGCTAAACCCCAAGACCCACTGAGGAGTAACTCTACTTGGCAGCGTAATTCTGCGTGGCTTGAGTCTATCGATAATTCCAAGCAAGGAAGCTCACTGGTGAATGAAGAACCCACAAGAATTGTAGAAGCTCAAGGTTGGATATTGAATGCTAATGGAAATGTAGTGTTGACAGCAGAAGCCAATCCAATCAGCCCCTACGCCCAGGTGTTTGCTTCTAAATGTCAAGAGCAACACTCTACAGCACAAATATCATCTGTTACAGAAATAAGGAGGAATTAAGACGAACAGCGATCGCAATTAATCTACGGCTCTTTTTCTTAAAGTTTTACCCAATACCAATGATTCGTTTTCGATATTTTTTAAAATACCTATTACTAGGCATTCTAGCTTTAACTATCGCAGCAAACCAACCGTCTTTGATTCTGGCTCAGGAAGTAATACCAAGTTGCAGTCAGATGTAGTAGTCTAGAAAAAGAGATGACGAAAACAAAAGTGAAGTCTGACGGGTGTATATGGCTCAAGTAACGCAAGCTTTTCCCCATTTAGATTTAGAGACGGTAAAACAAAGAGTAAAATTAGCCCAATCGCATTGGGAGAGACAAAAATGGCTAGTGATATACAATGCGATCGCAGACCCAAGAACAGCAGCCGAGATAGCTTTACACGTAGGAGTATCCAAAGGATTTGTCAGGAAAATAATTCAGCAATACAACCGTCAAGGAGAAGTCGGGTTATCAACGCCAGGGAAAGGGGGTAGACATAATTGCTATTTAAGCTGGGAACAAGAAAAAGAACTGATAGATTCTTTTAAAGAAAAGGCGCGTCGTGGTCAGGTTGCAACCGCAATGCAAATCAAACTTGCCTATGAAAAAGAATATGGTTTTCCAGTGCATAAGACGACAATTTATCGGCTATTAGAACGGCATCAATGGCGTAAAATAGTCCCAAGACCAACTCATCCCAAAAAAGACCCAAATGCTGTTGATGAATTTAAAAAAACTTTCCTCAGCTAGTAGAACAAATAAATCAAACAAGAGAGTCATCTGATACTAGACCTGTAGTATTAATGGCAGGAGATGAAGGCAGATTTGGTCGGATTGGGGAGGTTCGGGCTTGTTGGTGTCCACAAGGTATACGCCCAACTGTACCAAAACAACAAGTCAGGCAGTATATTTATGCCTACGCCGCAGTTGCACCCGAATTAGGCAAGATGACCTGCTTAACTTTGCCTTATGCTAATACTAAAATGATGAATTTATTTTTATCACAAATTTCTCAAGAGTTTGCTGATTATTTTGTAATTTTACAGTTAGATAAAGCATCTTGGCATCGTTCTAATGCTTTAAAAGTTCCGGAAAATATTCGTTTAATTTTTCAACCTGCTCATAGCCCAGAATTAATGCCTGTTGAACACATCTGGGAAGATATTCGAGAAAAACACTTTTATAATCAAGTCTTTCCTACTTTAGACCAAGTTGAGGAGGTACTATGCCAGGGTTTAGTCGAGCTTTGTTCTGATAGCGATCGCCTGCGTTCTTTAACTTTCTTTCCCCATCTCAGAATACTACCTTTGAACGCAACTTAGTATAAGCAAACAAGCACAACAGTACCAAGCTGAAGTACTCAACCACAAGGGGCAAAGGCAACTGGATCTCGGTCAGGCAGCAGAAGCTTTAAAAACCTGGCAGCAAGCTACAAAACTTTATCAACAACAAAAAGATTCTGAGGGGATCACAGGCAGCCTAATTAATGAAAACGTAGCCTTACAAACATTAGGACTATACCCTCGTGCTTGTACTACACTTTTGAAAGCCTTGAAACTAGATGCTTGGATATGTGCCACTTCCTTAAAGCCACCTGTTGTCTCTACTCAAGAAGCCTTAAAAGCTGCTATTGATAAGGTTAATCCAACATCGGTAAACTTGCTCGGATTGCAAAACTTGGGGAATGTGTTGTCTTTAATAGGCAAACTAAATGAATCTGAAACAGTTTTGCAAGAAACACTAACACTTGCTCAACAGGTACGTTTAGAAAATACCAGTGATATTTTGCTCTCTTTAAGTAATACAGAACAGCTTATATATAGGCGTTTGCAAGAACAGTATCAATGGATAGAAGAACCACTGTTTCAAGAGAAAATTGTAAATTTTATTCCAGAGAAGGCGCTGGCATCACTTGAAATTTATCAAATTATAGAGAACGCACCACAAAGTTCTCAAGCAGTAAAATTACAAGCTAAACTCAACCGTTTGAGTTTATTGTTAGATTTTCACAAATGGTTAAAGACAAAATTTAACTTCAGATATAATCACACAAAAATTAATGACATTACTCAACAGATTCAACCTTTAGTGAGTCAATTGTTGGAAAATAATTCTGCGTTTTCTCAATTATCGCCTGAACAATCTATTTATGCCAAGCTGAAATTTGCTAATAGCTTAAATCAAATTCCAAATCAACAACTGCATTTATCAGCTATTGAGTATGCCCAAAAAGCGTTGCAAACTGCTAAAAGCCTAAACAATCAGCGATTACAATCTTCCAGTTTAGGTATGTTAGGTGAATTACAAACAGAGCTTTCGCAAACATATTTTGAACAAGCTTTAAGCTTAGCTCAATCAGTCCAAGCATGGGATCTGGCTTATGAATGGCAGCAGCAATTAGGTTTTTTGTACGACAAGTCAGGAAAGCCCGAACGAGCTAGGATAGCTTATGCTGCGGCTATTGATAACTTAACTCAAGTTCGTGACAATCTTTTAACAAGCAATGCAGATTTACAGTTCTCTTTTTACGAACAAGTGGAACCTGTGTACCGTAATTATATACGATTATTGCTAAGGGAACAGTTTCCTGATTTAGAACGAGTAATTGAAACTATCGGACAATTTCAAATAGCAGAGTTAGAAAACTTCTTACAATGCGGTAAGCTGAATCTTGTTGCCCTAAATCAAATCCAAAATGTCGGTAGCGCAGTACTAATTTATATTATTGATTTAAATGACACTATAGAAGTGATTGTCCAAACACCAGGTCGCTCTCCCGTTCATCACTCTGTTGATTCAAAGCTAGTCAAAATTCACGTTAATGCTTTGTTAGACCTTTTACAAGATAAAAGACTTGTGTCTACTAAAGAGCGTATATTTATTTCCCATTATCAAGCGCTTTATAATCAATTAATAGCACCTGTTAAAAAATATTTACCCCCATCAGGAACATTAGTATTTACTTTGGATCGAGCCTTTCAAAGTTTACCCATGCATTTACTGCATGATGGCAAAGACTATTTAGTGAAACAGTATAGCTTTTCAGAGACTTTGGGTTCTCGGATCAGACCGCCTAAATTTTTACAACCAGAGCAGTTCAAGGCTTTGATTGCTGGCTTATCCAAAACTAGCCCTAGCTTTGCAGACCCAAATGCTCCCCAAGGTACAAAACCATTACCCCAAGCAAAACAAGAAGTAAAAGACGTTCAAAAACAAACACAATCTTCTTTGACCTTACTAGATGAAAATTTTACCAGTCAACAGTTTGGACAAGAATTAAGTAAAGATAATTTTCCCATTGTTCACGTCACCACGCATGGGCAATTTAGTTCAGATCCCAAAAGGACAGTGATACTAGCATACGACAAGGCAATTAACGTACTAGAATTTGAAAGTTTGCTAAGAAGTAGAACAATCGCTAATACAGATACAATCGAATTACTTGTCCTCAGCGCTTGCCAAACAGCCAAAGGTAACAAACGCTCAGCACTAGGCATTGCTGGAGTATCTGCCCAAGCAGGAGCGCGAAGTACGATCGCAACTTTATGGTTAGTAGATGCAAAATCTACTACTTTATTTATGGAGGGGTTTTATCAAGGATTACGAAATAAACTCTCTAAAGCTGAAGCACTAAGACTTGCACAAATCGGCTTGATGTCAAATCCTGAGTACAGCCATCCGTACTATTGGGCACCTTTTTTGCTGGTGGGAAGTTGGTTGTAGAAATCGATTAATCGCAGCCCTTGTTCTACTTTTTTCAGTTCAGTTGAGTTATTAGTATTGTTCGCTAACTGGGCAGATATCACAAATTGACGCTTAGCTTCGTTTGGTAAACCTGCCTCAAAATAACGCTCGCCTAATACTCGATAGAGAGTTGGGTTTTTACTATTTGTTGTGGCTGCTTTAGTTAATTCCTCAATACTTTCATCTAGAAAGCCTCTCGACATATATACAGCATCTAAGTCAAGAGCAGTTTCATCTTCAGGTAAATCTAAAGATTTGATTTGCTCTACTGTATCTAAAACTTGTTTAATTTCACTTTGAGAAAATAAATTCACTACAAAAGTATCCGCAGCTAAAGGAGAATCATTCTTATAGGCAATAACAGTAATTTTAAATGCTTGGTCAAATTGCAGTTCTTTTTCGGATGGAGGGTAAGTCAGCTTAGTTTGGTTGACAATTTTTTCCCATTCAAATTCGTAACCGCTTAACCTCACTTTGTAATAAGTAGCACCATTCACAGGTTGCCAAGCTATATCTGGCCGAGAGTTCAATATCGAGCTTGTATAGGGATAAATAATTGTTGGTTCTTCGGCTTGTGGTGTTCCACCTTTTCGGATGAGGCAGTTCTCTACATTCATAGAATTACAAGTAGAGTTAGATAAACTAGGTTTTGCACATTCGGAAGCGGCAATCACTCCACTAGATAATTTTAAAACTTCTCCGGAACTAAAACATATTAAATTGATATACTTGCCATTTAAAACTTCTAATTTTTCTCCGGAACATACTAAACTTCCAGGACTAAGATGCCTGTCTCCTCTATTCAATATTCTTCCTATTGCTTCACAGCGAATCTGATTTCTTTTCATTCTTGCCAGCGGTACGCTTGCTAAAAGTGGTGTGACTTCTATCAAGATTAAATTGAAGCATAAAAAACCTAAAAATCTTTTATTCAATTTCATTTTTTGAGGTATTTAATGATTATTCATTACTACCAGCTTATCATTTTTTCAGTATGCGTTCTAGCAATTCCTGCCTCCATTCAAACACTTCTGGCAGACTGGATTTAGCTAACATACATACTTCTACAGAAATCCTGGCATTATCAATTTGACCATTAGCTTCTTCAACTTGAGCCAGCAAACAGTAGGCATCTGTTCTTTGAGGGTCTAATTCAGTTGCTTTTTCTAAATATTTTTCCGCTTCACCTAATTTATTTTGCATTAAGCTTGACCAACCTAAATCCTTATATAAAGATGCTTGGAGTTCGGGATTTTGAGTTTTTTCTAACCCTTTTATAGCTAAAGTTGCTGCCATCTTATAGTCGCCATTTTTATTCTTTAATCGTGCTAAAGCAGCAACAGCATGTATTGCTTGACCACTATTTTTAATAGCTAATTCATACTGCTCTTGTGCCAAGTCATATTTGCTGTGAGTATCGTAGAAATATCCCAACCCATAATTACCTTCCCAACTATTTGGGTTCAATTTGAATAATTTCTCATAACTCTTCTCTACACATTTATCATCTTGCAATTGCTGGCACATAGCAGCTAAATTATTATATGCCGAAACATCCTGTTCATTATATTTTATTGCTAATTCATAATATTTTTTAGCTATCTGAGGATTCGTTAAATTTCGAGCAGCTTTATCAAAATAAAATTGAGAAATCTCAAAACTTAGCTGAGGGCGAACTCTTACAGCTTTGTCAAAATAACTTTGTGCTTGTTCAGAATTATTACCAGCTTCTAGCTTTTGCCCTTCAGCAACTAAATTGTTAGCATACGCTGGTAAGCCTATTTTATCAATCCCCAAACCAATCAAGCCAGCAGATGCAATAATTACACCAAATATGAAGGTTTTAGATCTTGTTATTTTATAAACTTTACTTTGGCGAGGAAGTATTTTTAAACGTTGCAGAATAACTTCAGTAGTTGCTGGCCGTTGTCCTGGCACGGGAGCCATTAACTCATCAAGAAAATCAGCCAGGGGCTTGTCAATCTGCTGTGCTTTATTTCTCCATACTAAATTTCCTGTTTTCTGATCTATCGGCAGACGCATCAATGGAGTACCAGTCACTAGACGTACAAAAGTCCGCCCTAGAGCATAGAAATCCGATTGAGGTACTGCTTTACCATGAACTTGCTCTAGTGGTGTGTAATAATGCGAAACTACACTTGTAATTTCATAATTACCTAGCGTTGTCTGAGTTCCTCCGCTTCCGCTAACTTTAGCTAAGTACGTGTCAGTTATTCGACGTGCTGTTCCAAAATCAATTAACGCTAATTGTCCACTTGGTTGAAGAATTATATTTGCAGGTTTAATATCTCTATGAAAAAATTCAGTATGATGTACTACGTCAATAATTTCAACTAACTGTCGTAACCATTCTAATGCTAAAGATTGCGATATTGGCTCATTTCCTTTTATCCATTCTTCTAAATTTTGTCCATCAAATTTATCCATAACTAAACAATGAAGTGTTAAAGAGCTATTGTTGGGAACAAAACTAAATAAGTCATCTAAAGTATTACTTTCAGGAGTATTTGGATGTTGGATTAATTGTAAAGCAAGGGATTCTCGCTCAATTAACTGGACTAATTCAGGCGAATTCCATTTCATAACTTTCATAACTCGCCGTTTCCGCACAGGATTCCACTTTGTCCCAGCATCATCTACTTCAAAAATTTCATTGCGGGTAAACGGATTTTCAGTAAGTTCTCTCAATGGTTTGAGCAAGCGAATCCGATCATTAATCAGTAGCGAAGTACCACAGCAAAGACATCTTTCAACATTGTCAGGATTTTGGCGTTGCTCACAAAGAGGGTTTATACAGTAAATCACATTCGTACAATCCTTTCTAACCCTAATGGCAAGAAAACCATCATTTGAGAATTTGGGATGGTCACAAAATTTCTCAAAGAAAAGGGATGAAATTTTTGTGACAACTGTTGGAGTAAAACAACTAATAACCAGATATTAAAATCTAATCGTTTTCTTGGTAAAAGCTCAATTATTTTTGCTGGAATGAGGTATATTCTATTACTTAAACAATGCATAGACTAGGTTTAAGATAAAAAACTTGTCAGTAGCAATATATCTAATACGGTTGAATTTTGAGATTTTCGATACAAGTATTATGTATTATCACTGTAAAAACTGTAAAATCTATATTAAGTATTGCCTTACTGATTATTTCTGAATTTGACTCTGAAAGTAAAAAAGCCATTTTTACAAGTATTTTAGCTTTTTATAACAGAATGAAACAAAATTTTATTCGTTATTATTTAAGTAAAAATTTAAACACATCATTACTTACAAGCTTTTATATACATCATAGGGGATAATATGGATTTAGAAAAATTTAGCCAATGACATCCACAAAGTAAGTGGACACGTTGCTCTATTGCGTTTTTTGCAGCAATGAGTAACCAAATTAGATACTTTCTTCCGAAAGATGTAGCTATATATAGTGAAATACAGTATTATTGAGTGTGATCTAACACGCTCTTTAAACGAAACCTAATTCACGAAAAATCCTTTGCAGGTGTTTAACACACTAACACGCGGTTGTAGTTATGGATTCTAACGCTGCCCACAAATTCAGTTCACCAGTCTCTTCCTCTCGTTTAGATATAGCACAGAAGCATCTGGGGCAAAGACACTCTACGACAACAGCTTTTGATAAAGCTCTAGTCATAGTGAATGACTTGGTGTTTGCTAAAAGAGGCAGATACTTAAACGAACCTGAGATTACTGTCATAAAAGGAGCGTGGAATAATCGGGACTATGAGGAGATAGCAGAAAAATCACGTTTCAGCGTTAATTATTTACAACGAGGTGTAGCTACTCGGTTATTTGATATACTCACAAAAACAATTGGAAATGGTGAAAAGGTTAGCAAAAAGAACCTACGAAATTTCTTAGAGCAACTTGCCGAAGAATATGATGCCCAATTTGGATCACAAACAGAGCAAAGTCTCTCTTATCAGAATTTGGGACAAGTTATAGGAGGACAACCGCCTGACATAACTAATTTTTACGGACGAACAAGCGAACTAGAACTTTTAAAAGAATTAATAACTAAGCAACGATGTATAGCACTAGTTGGAGTAGCAGGAATTGGCAAGACGACGCTAGCCGCAAAACTAATTGCAGAACTTGGTGTAGAGGTTAAACCCACTTTTGATTGTTTGATTTGGAAATCTGTTGCCCATGCGCCATTGCTTCATGACTTAGTTGCTGATCTCCTAGAACTACTTAATCCTGCAGAACCTAAGTCCAATTGTCCAGAATGTACTCAAGCAATGATTACAGTGTTGCTTAAGCAGTTACAAGCTCGTCGCTATTTGATCGTATTAGATGAATTTGAAGCTTTATTTCAGACAAATAACTTAGCACAACGACTAGATTACAGGCTATTTATTCGTCGGTTGGTAGAAGAACAACATCAAAGCTGCTTGCTTTTAACTAGTAGAGTTTTACTTCATGAGCTTAATGATTTAATAGCAGCTAAACGACCTATTCAATTTTTCAAAATTGAAGGTCTTGATGCGGATGCAGCAATGCATTTTTTATCTAGTAAGGGATTAACAAATAATGAAAAGTGTCACAGGTTAATTAAAACTTATAGAGGAAATCCATCGGAGCTTGAAGCTTTAGTTGAGAGGATTAACCATTTCTTTGCTGGTAGTACTGAAAAGTTTCTGGAAAATGAAACAACGCTGGTTAGCAGTAAAATTGAAGCAATGCTTAATCATGTGTTTAGTCAAATTTTAACGGAAATTGAGCGAATAATTTTAATTCATATAGCAGAAGAGATAGTTTCAATATCCCAACCTCTTGGTTTTACTACATTGTTGAATAATCTTAAAGAAAAAAAGAAAATATTTGTATCAACTTTAGAGCTAATAAAAGCGTTAGAAAAACTGGAAAGGCAATCCCTGATTGAGAGTACTAAAGACCCAGTTACAAAAGAAATTAGTTTTAGTCTTCAACCAGTAATTAGAAAGTATATTATGACAGACCCACAAGGTTTGGTGCATGTCTGTGATACTTTACCAACATTAGCAAATGCATCCTGACAGAGGTACTTATGATTACCGGAAAATTAGAAGTAACAATCAAAATCAGCGAACTACCCCAAGCCGTAGCTGTAGAGAACGGTTGGCAACAGTTTGAGGTTGACTGTGATGGACGCATCATAAGCATTACAGTCAAGCCTAAGATTTGGAAGAAACTGACCGATGCTGCTAGTAATTACCCACAGTGGGTAGCAGCGATCGCTGGTAAACTCGGTCAGCAGACTGATAATGGGTTCGTACTCGATGAACCCAACATACAAGTTTTCGAGCGCAAACCCAAGGAGGCAACAGCCACACCAGGAGCAGCTTGAGAAACCTTGCCCAACAGGGGAAGTTAGAACAAAAGTTCACAAATATGGAGGAGGAAAAGCGAAAAATCAGAATCTCGTAAGATGCTATAAGACCACAAGTTATGTAAGATCAAGCTTATGGTTGTATTCACTTAAAAATGGAGGTATTTCTATACGGCTCAAAAATTTAAAGGACAAAACGCACCAAGGGGTAACGCTTTGTCCAGTGTCAAAACAATCGAATAATTTCAGAGCGGGGTTCATCTCTTAGGAACCGAGAAAGTGGGAAGTAAAGTTTGGCCGCTTTTGCCCACAGACTGGTTAGGAGAAATTCACTCACGCTACTGTACTAAGCCCATTATACTTGGGTGCGACAGAAAATAGGTTAATTCTGGCGTAGTATTTTCATGTCTTGGAAAAAATTTTAATTTTCGCCAAAGTCCGCTTGCAAAATACAAAGTGTAGTAGCGCGTAGAGTGCGATCGCCCATCAGCAGAATCTAGAAGACTGCTGTAGAGGGATCGTACATTCAACCCCCTCTGATGTGGAAACCAACAATCAGGGGAATCCGTTGTGAAAAATGAATGTAGAAAGGCTTATGCACACCCACAGTTGTGCTTTGGGCTACCAGAGACGGTAAAAATTGAGTTTCTGCCAGCAGGGGTGTGGCTGTCGCAAAATCTGCAAGTACTGTCAGGAAGTGCGATCGCACTAACGACCGCTCACCCTTATGAGTACGGTTTGGTGCTGGGTTCAATAGAAGAGTTGCGCTTATTAGTAAAAGAACACCAACCAGATGTCGGGCTGCTAGTTATCATGTCGCCCGATTTTTTCTTAGCAGGAATTGTGATTGTAGAAACTGGAGAAGCGTTTGCATTTACCAGGGGAGCAGCAGCACAGAAAGTTTTGGGTGAAATTTATTTGGGTGTAGCTGGGGGTGAGGTATGACTTGTGTAGTGGTAAATCGTGAGCAAATAGCGCAACACTTGGAGGCATTGGGTTACAAACAGGGAGATCCGGTATACCTGCGCTCGTTTTACCCCAGCGACGACCCACGCAAAGCAAACGATTCTGGCAGAAGTGCAGAGTCACGTAACCTCAAGCAGTTAGTACGAACAGCAACTGCATGGCAATCGGATGGCAGGGGAGTTTACTTCGTAGTCAACGGCGGCGGACAAAAAGATGACTTGGTGAGAGACTGCCGTGCCATTTTCTACGAGCATGACAACTTAGACAAAGAATTGCAACGTGAGTTATGGCGATCGCTCTGTTTACCAGAACCGAGCTTACAAATAGACACGGGTGGCAAATCCATCCATAGCTATTGGATATTGACTAGCCCAATCAGTCCTGAGCAATGGCGAAAATTGCAAACTGATTTACTCGAATATTCCTCGGGCGATCGCTGTTTGAAAAATCCGTCGCGGGTGATGCGACTGGCGGGGTGTTGGCATTTTGCAGCAAATAACATTCCTAATGGGCCCAGTCAGATAATTCTCAACACTAGTAAACAGTACAGCTACGACGAACTAAGGGCTATTATTCCTCAGTCTAAGACAGTAGTCCCGTCAATTCCACTAAATGTACCAAGTGGTGATGTACCGTTAGAATGCTGTTTAACTAAAGCAGACAGAGCATTAGTTGACTCTGGTGCAGTCCAGGGAGAAAGAAATAGTAAGGGTGCAGCACTCGCCCGTAACTTAATTGGCACAGCTGCTCGGTTAAACCATCTGAGGCATAGGTTTAATGAAGAACCACGGGCATTATTTGATTCTTACTGCAAAAGCTGCTCCCCTCCACTTGATACCAGGGAAGCAGATGCGATTTGGAAGTCAGCAACCAAAGATAATCCCACTGCCACACTTACGGATGAAGCCTTAGAGAACTGTATAAAATCGTGGCAGCGACAACAGTCAGTTAATTCTCAACCTCCACGGGGATTTGACTCCAAAAAGCAAACTGTCACTGGTGACAGCACCAAAAAAGGTGACAGTTCAAAGAAAGCCACAGACGAGATTGCGTCAACTGTCACCACTGTCACCAAGATTCTAGAAGCCGGGTTTACAGACTACGAAGAGACGCAAAAGATAGGAGAACTTCTAGATAGTACTAGTGTAAAAAAAGCTGCACTAGATCAAATAGTTTCTTCAATCAGAACCCGAATGGATGAGGTTCAGCCAGATGATGAAATTCGCCTAGAAAATTTGATTAACTGGCACAATGCCAAGTTGGACTTTAAACAAGCCTTGCCTAGTATGGCAGCGGACTTATTGCACGATGCAGAGATTCTTAATATTGAACCAATAGTCATCTGGCAACCATTGATGGCAGCGGTATTATCACTGGTTGGCAAGCGGATAAAGCTCTCTGTGGAATCTCATACAGTGCCAGCGATCGCCTGGACGGCCACAGTATTGGAATCAGGTGGTGGCAAAACCAGAGCCGATACCCTAGTGTTGACTCCGCTCAAACGTAAGCAAATTGAAGCTCGTAGGCGATATGAGAAGGAAGTAGGGGCATACCAGAATTGGCAGGGTGATGCCGAAGAGCGCCCACCCTATCCTTTAGAACGCAAATATATGTTTGAGATGGCAACGATTCAGGCCGTCATTAAACGCCTTTCAGAACAGAAAGACAATGGTGTGCTGTGGGCTAGGGATGAACTAGCAGGGTTGTTTAAATCGTTTGGGCAATTTAATAAAGGAGAAAACGAAGGGCTGGAATGTCTACTCAAACTGTGGGATGGCGCACCAGCACAAGTAGACAGAGTGTCGCAAGGTGACTCGTATGTGGTGGAAGACACAGCACTGTCACTCACCGGAGGGATTCAGCCGGGGATGTTCCGCAAAATCTTCAAAGACCCAGAAGATTCACAAGGGATGTTGGCGCGGTTCTTGGTAGCCAAAGCTAATACTCTCATGCCCAAACGTGTAAAAGGCTACTGTGTATTAGCTGAGAAATTACCTCCATTCTATGATTGGCTAGAGAATTGCCCAATGGGTATAGTCAAGCTGTCCAAGAGCGCAGACGCTTATTATACAAAGCTTTGTCAAGTGATTGGACAACAGGCATGGGCGACGACACAACCGGCGATTAGGGCGTGGATGTTCAAGCTGCCCACTCAGTTATTGAGGATTGCGCTGGCTTTGCACTTGATTGATTGTTATTTTGACCGGGACGGCAATAGCTCACGCAACTTTTGGGAATTATCAACACAGACATTGCAGCGAGCGGTAATGTTTGCACAGTACTACAAGAGTGCTTTCAATGTGGTGCAAGAGATGACGACCTCTAGCGACGATATTAGTTCTGTGCTGCTGAAAATCTGGGATGCAGCAGTCAGTAAAGATGATGGCATCACCTTAAGAGATGCTTACAGGAATATCAAGGCAATTCAATCTCGTGCCAAAGAGGCTCTTAGGAATGTCAGCGCTTACACTGCGGAGTTGTTCGGGAAGTTAGAGCGCATGGGCAAAGGCACGGTTGTGAAAATTGGTAGGCAAATAAAGTTTGTAGCTAATTTTACTGGTAGCGACCCTCCCACTCCTCCATCGTCCCAAACAGAGGGTGACATAGTGCCAATCGCCCAAACCTATGAGGTGCAACCAATAGAGCCGTCACCAATCAATCAACTGTCACCAGTGACAAACACTAGCGATGAGGATTGTCACAGTACAGTTGCAGTAAATGAAACCGTACTTACTGAGCTAGATAGCGATGTCTCCGACAAGCCGCTTGCGCGTCTACGCCCCCCTGGTACAGAAACAGTTATTTCTACTTCTGACCATCCTAATAGTCATGAAATAGATATTTCCAGTGATGGTGATACGGAAGCGTTCGCACACCAGATAGATGCTGGTGCAAAAGTGCGGGTTCATTTCCCCGGCAGCAAGAGACATTCAAAACTTGGGGTTGTAGCGAGGTTCGTTATAGAACAGGGTTTGAGAAAGGCTATTGTACTGCTAGAGGATATGCCAGAATCACTATCTCAGTTTCTCTGCCCTGTACCTGGTAGTGATGCGATGCGATTGGAGTTGATTACTTAGTTGGGTTTTAACTTGAGACTTCCCAAAAAAAATCAACCAACATATTATATAGTGGACAAATTCTATGCTGGCACTAGAACCACAACAACCATCAGCACCCGA
The DNA here is from genome assembly GCF_015207005.2 of Desmonostoc muscorum LEGE 12446. Lineage (GTDB taxonomy): Bacteria > Cyanobacteriota > Cyanobacteriia > Cyanobacteriales > Nostocaceae > Nostoc > Nostoc muscorum. Next base: position 315,593 of record NZ_JADEXS020000002.1, on the reverse strand, counting down.
TTACAGCGTTCTCAATCATCAAATTAAAGAAACCCTCACTGCCATTGACCGCTTTGAGTCCCAAGCTATACCCAAAATTGCACAAATGCGTAACGAGCATCTGTACACAGAAGGTGGATACAAAACCTTTACTGAGTACTGCAAGAGCGAATTGTCGGCATGGGGCGGATACCGCAGGGTGAACCAACTGCTGGGGGCCACCAAAGTAATTGAGGCGGCCGAGGAGTTTGGAGAGCATATCAAAAATGAACGCCAAGCCCGTCCGTTGCTGCGTCTGGTCGAAAAACCAGATAAATTAAAACAAGCGATCGCACTGGCACTAGAAGAAAATCCCTCCCCGTCACAAGCTGACTTTGCTCTTGCTGCAAACAACGTGGTTCCCAAGCCACCACGGAAAAAAATATTAAAACAGGAACCATTGGTTCCTAAAACCTTGGAACCAATGGTGACTAAAAAAGCTTCCGTCACGGTTGTTTCTGAATCGCACCCCAGATATGGGCAGCAAGGAACCATAGAGAAAGACCCGCCAAATGAATTGCAGCAGATTGTCACTTTTGATGATGGCTCAGAAGAACTAATTAATAATGATGACCTAGATGCCCCAAGCGTCCCATTCCCAACAGAGCGGACTCTACCAGCAGAGTACGTAGAAGCGATCGCACAAAGGGAGGAGCAGCATAAGCAGGAACTAGAGCGCCTGGAACAGGAGTTGAGGATTGCCCTGGTGAACGAGGCAAGAGAAATAGCTACTCAGCAGTTGGCGCAAGAGATGCAATCAATACGAGAACTGTACAGAAAAGAGAAACAAGAAAAAATCCAGTTACAGCAGCGTGTAGATGAATTAGAGGGGCTGCGGCAGTTATCATCAGTCAGCCAACAACAACAGCAACGTATTGAGGAACTGGAACGCGCCTTAGAGTCACGCCCCGTGCAGGAGTGGGGAAATACTATGACCAAACAGGCTGCTAAGGTGCTGAACAAGGAAGTCAAACGCGCTTTGGAGAATACCATTGATCTGCGCGAGCTTGCAGTGGAACCGCCCAAAGATAATGCCTCTGAATGTCTGCGCCTTCTTGGGCTTGCACTTGGGAATCTTGCCACCGCGATGAACAATGCTCAAGCGCTCGAAGCTGCGGCTATCCTGATGGGAAGTCAACCGACACCGGAGGCTCTAGCCCACAGAGCCGAACAATTGCAATTCGTACCTGTGGCTATTAGCGAAATTAGGAGGGTGCTTGGTAAGCCTGGGTGTACATGGTCGGACTTTTGGAGTGTGGCTCAACAGTACGAGGTGATTCGACAAGACTACTGGACAGAACTTACCAGCGAAGAGAAACAGTTAATCGCTGCCCTTGAAGCTACTACCGAAACCCATATAGATGAACCGACCACGCAAGAGGCACAGGTAATCACTACTACCGAATAACCTGATACAGAACCAGGAGCGATTACACTTGGTTCCATTGTTGCCCACGCTGACCCATACCGTACCTTGTATCTCGAAAGGGGCGAAGTTATCCAAGACTTAGGCGAGGAAGTGATTGTGGCTTGGGATTGCTGGAAGGAGCGAACGAAAAAAACTGACAGGTACTCAAAAGACGAGTTGCGATTTTGGCAGGCCGAGAACAACTAAAAACTGTAATGTATTGCCTGGAGCCATCACGCCAGTTACGTAGGCTGGAGCAATAACAGTCTCAATTTTATCAATTGTTGCTCTCTTATATCTTGCTATTGAAATGGAAATGGCTTTTTTTAAAAAATCTCTCGAACCCAACTCTATTATTAATCCTGTCTAGATCAACAAAGATGTATTTCCTGATCTATCACTCCGTTGATAACTTCGTGTTATCCGCGTCTTGCTTGTCAAGATTGCTGCTCGGAATTGATGGGGGTGCTAGCATCGACAACGCCGCGATCGCCCCGCGAACTTGGGATGGTTCCACCTCCAGGTAATTTTGCAGTTGCTCCAAACTGCGATGTCCGCTAATTTCTTGAATAACTCGCAATGGAATTCCGGCATTGCTCATGAAAGTAAGTGCAGTTCTGCGGCAACTGTGTGTGCTTGCTCCTTCGATGTCCGCACGTTCGCAAGCTTGTCGGAAGATTAGGCTTGCATATTCTGAGTGCAAGTGACTGCGCCCCCATCGACCAGGAAACAAAAAACCGTCACGGGAGTTTGTCGGTTTGTAAGTAGCTAGGAAGCACCTTAGTTCTGACAAAATCGGAATGCTGCGGGTAGCTAACTTTCCCTTTGTATTCCCTTTACGGATGATCAGCTCTGCTCTGATCCGTCCCTTGCTGTTATAAACATCTTTAATTTTTAGGGTAACTGCTTCATTGACGCGGCAACCCGTGTACAGCATCACGCCTATTAGGGTTCTGTCTCGCTCTGTGGTTAACCCCAAAGTAAACAGACGCTGGATTTCTTCTGCCGACAAAACCTTTGCCTTCCCGTGACGGTCAATTTTCACAGCCCCGAACCCCCGATAGTTAATCATCCTATCAGCGATCAGAAACATTACAGTTTTAAGTTAAGGAGTGCTGAGTAACCGTAAGATTTATCTTACTGGTTGGCAAACTCTATGGCGCGGATGGTGTCGATTAATGGATATGTGCTGGGCTATCGATTTTTCAACCCAGTCTTTGGAAAAATGTTGGTAATGACAAGGGCTTAAAAGCAGGGGCAACTTTTAGAGACGCTACGCATAGCAAGATCCCCGTAGGGGTACAGACTTACTGTACTGAATGCAATTATTGCTTTCTGACTCAGCAATCTAACTAGGTAGTCAGCACTGTTTCGATGAGCAAAAATTAGATAAGGCAATCCTGCAAGTGTTTAAGCCTGAGATAATTTTTGATCGCCAATGGTAGCCGTTGGCGGTAACATCTCTTCTAAAAGCCATCGCTTGAAGAATGCGCTGACACATTTGGCGATGATAACATCAAGGTAATTCATCATGATGAATTACACGATTTAATAAGCGTGGACAGTTACGGTTTACCTAGATGAGACGTAGAGATGAGCAATACAGGGCGTAAAAAAAAGCTAGCATCTTTTAACTGTGACCAAAAGATGTGGTCGCAGTTTATCGCCCGTTGCAACTCCAAAGGCACGACAGCAACAGCGACGCTGACCCAATTTATCGAATTTTACCTAGATGATATAGATAACCTTGATGGAATTGGTGGCGATAATTTAGATAAACGCTTGGACTCTAAGATTAAAGCAAGTGTTGAGGAGTACTTGGTTACTGGTAATAATAGTAACGCTAGTCCGACCAATGAAACGATATTAGCTATTTGCTCACGACTTGATAAGCTGGAGTCACAGTTTTCAAGTGAATCTAAAAGCAACGAAACCGGAGCAATCGATAATGTCGGCGATTTATCAGAAAAAATTGAACAGACGTGTGCCCGAATGACACAGTTGGCTGAGGCGATTATCAAAATTCAAAACTATCTCAACAACCAACAAGGGCGGCAGAAGAAATCGTACTACAATAATTCATCATATCGTGGGCAAAGTCCGCGAATTCAACCATTAACGGAAGAAGGTTTAGCTTCAAGACTTGGTGTAAGTCAAGAAACTATACGCAAGGAGCGAATTAATCTGCACCCACCGCTTTTTGTAGCATGGTGTAAGGGCAAAGATAGATCCGGTATTGGGTGGGAATTTAACGAAAATACGGGATTATATCATCCGGTAAGTTAGTTTGGAGTATCCAAATGTTTTTTCAACGTGTAGGGGCAATCTGGAGCTTTGATACCACTGGCTAATGGTAATTTATAGGATGCCCAAAGCTGCCACCGTAAAACATCAATCCCAATGGTTGAAGTACCGAATTGTACTCGACAGTCTTTGTCTGGGTTTTGTATAACATTTTTGATTATGGTGTTTAGGGCTTCAAGCTTCAAATTATTGGGAACTCCCATGAGTAGTTTGGTAAGCCACTGTTTGATTTGTGGTGATTGCAGCCAGTCTTTGATTTGGTCATCAGTGGGAGTTAGACGATTGGCTAATAGCGCCATCCTTTCATCCTGTTTATTAACTGGGGTTTTTGGTTGAAATAGTTGGTGAAAATGAGCATCTATCTGAGACATGATTTTGAGGAATAATGAAGTGGTATATCTATTATAGATAATGAGGGTTTTCCGAACAATAGTTAATGTGATTGAGGATAAAAATCAGCTAAATTAATATTTTTTAATATTTGATATGTTCCAATAAAATATGAATAATTAACTAATTGTGGTACAAATATTAAATAAGTGAAATTTTTTGCAAGTATCGAAATAAATACTATGCACCCAATAGAGTTTAAGAAAAAGTGGGGACTGAGCTATCAGCAACTTGCATTAGTTCTGGGATACGAAAGTGATTACACCGTTCGGTGCTGGTGTAGGGATGGAAAAAAACATCGAAATCCCCAGAATGTTGTTCTTGTAGCTTGCCGTCTTCTAGACGAGAAATGGTCAAGTCAGGGAAAGAAAATAGTTGCTTGCTACCGATAAAGAATTTGAATTAGTGGCAAATGCCCCTTGTGTGCCACGAAAAAAGCGGGTAATTTATGTGTAGTTAGAAGTTCTAAGAAGTTCTCAGAGTCATGGAGATAGGGGGGGTTGACTGTGAAGATGAAGAACTAACAAGGCCAGAAGTTGCGGCAATGCTGAGTCCCAAGGTTTCCGCAAGACAACTACAAGCATATTTGAATATAGCTCGGAAGTATTTACCAGAGTTCAAGAAGTTCACTAATCAAAAAACGGGTGGGCTAAATGGGTATGCAAAGCTATACGAGTGTCATATAAAAGTACTTCAAGAAATTCGCTCCCTAGCTAGGGAACATACTTTAGCTGATATAGAGAGTGAATTTCAACAAAGAGAATTAAAGAAGTAGGAAGTAGGAAGTCGCAAGTCGGAAGTCGGAAGTCGCAAGTCGCAAGTCGGAAGTCGCAAGTAGGAAGTAGGAAGTAGGAAGTCGGAGGTCGGAAGTAGGTTTTTTGTTATTTTCGACTTCGTGGAAAAGTTGATTTTTTTAATTGTCGAATAAACATGAATTAAGGAGCAATTGTCTTGGCATCTAATCCGAATGTACGAAAAACACTTGCCAAAAATTGGGCGAAAACTTTAGGCTTATGGGGGCGTAAATATCAGCATCAGATTTATGCGGTTGGTACAACTTTAATTGTTGTTAGTCAAACAATGCCCTCTCTAGCATTTGGTTTGTTCGACCCAGCCCAAATAGCATTGACATGTATGTTTGGGGGGGCGTCAGCCCAGGGGAATGCTGCTATTAACGCATTACCGGGAGTAATCAACGCTGCCATAACGGTGATGTTATTCGTTTACTTTGTTTCGTCTGGTGTAAAAGTTGCGAACGCATTAGGAGATGGACAAGAAGTGACGCAAATGGTACAGCAACCAATTGGTATATTTTTCATAACGCTTGTGTTGTTCATTGCCCAAAACATTCTGTTTGCTGGTGTGACAGCAGCTTGTTAAAGAAGTCGGAGGTCGGAGGTCGGAAGTCGGAAGTCGGAGGTCGGAGGTCGGAGGTTGGAAGTCGGAAGTCGGAAGTCGGAGGTCGGAGGTCGGAAGTCGGAGGTCGGAGGTTGGAATTGTTAGTTGCGATGAAACTTAAACCCCCAGAAATTGTTAAAACAAGTCGCAAGTCGCAAGTCGCAAGTCGCAAGTAAGTTTTGTGACGGGGATTTAAACCCCGACCCAAAACTTACCGGTTATTGAACCGGGGGACTTAAACCCACGGTACTCGGTTAAGTGCAAGTTCTGCCCCAAGTAATCTTGATGAAATTTTCAGAATCAATTAAACAAGTTAATCAATCTTTAGGCAAGAGTGCATCAATAGGAATATTTACAGGATTCCAATTTGCGGTTTCTCTTGTGTCATTTGGAGTAGGTTTTTTCTTAGCTTTCCTTTTCGGTTTAGGAATGATATGGAGCATACTAATTGGACTTTGGTTAAGTGCAACCACGCTTACTTTATCTGGTAAAAGACCGTATCTATTTTGGTCGAGAGTTTTTCCAGGCGTTCCGATGTGGACGCGTGGCTATGTGAGATATTCTTCCCCTGAAGAGAAGAGAAAAGCCGGCTCGAAAAAAGTTAGCTGGCTAAACTCCATCTTGAAATGAGGAGAGTATTCACCAAATTTCAGTCGGAGGTCGGAATTCGGAAGTCGGAAGTCGGTATTTTTGGAAGTAAAAAATGGTCTGATGCCCCCGAATTAAAACGCGAGAAAGCCAATAAATAATTTTGCCATTGAACGCACTCTTCGAGACAAAAAGCCTTACTCGAACAATCCCATAACTAAAGTTAGGGGATATTACTTCCGACTTTCGACTTCCGATTTCCGACTTCTGAACAATATTGAACTGCATCCTGACTCCTGTTTATGGCAATAAAAAGAGGTAATCCTCAGACCAAAAAAATCAGCCCTTTTGAAGACTTGTTAGACCTCACTACTCTAGTGAGATTGAAGAAAGCCGGCTTAAGCATTGGTGCTTATTTGCTAAGTAAAAAACTTTTAGGCGATAGCAACAATACTTTGCAATTGGTTTTTGGGTATAGCTGCACAGGCTTTCACCCATTATTTAATTCCTCAGAACAAGTAGAAGCAATCGCCCATGCATTTGAGAATGGGTGCAAAGAAATACCTCCTGGAGAAAAATTTACATTTCGCTGGAGTTCATTGTGTGATGAAGAACAAGCAGTAGAACGTTTTCGTCATCGTTTAAAGAATCCTGTCAATGATGAAAGCGAGTTCCTTGACTGGGGTCAACTAGCGAGGATTCAAGAACTGACAAGGCTTAAACAACGCAAAAATATCACCCTGAATATTTATACGACTTACACTATTAAACCAGGGGGAATAGAAGCAGGCGATTCAATAGAATTAGCCATAGTAAAACTGTCGAATTTCTTACAGCGTCGATTTACCCCCACAGGTGCAACAGAGTTAACTTTAAAAAGCTTCCAGCAAATTCTAGACAAAGCTATAAACGTTTCACTCAGACATCAACAGATATTGTCCGAGATGGGTTTATTCCCGTCTCCCAAATCGGAAAAACAACTATGGATTGAGTTATCTTTTCATCTGGGAGCGAAATTGGTAAAGGTCCCTCACACCTTAGTATTTGATGAATCTGGATTGAGAGAGGAGTTTAACGAAGCCCAAGCAACACAATCACAACATATCGACTTTTCTCATGCCGCATCAGTACTTTTGAATAATGGTATACCCTATGCGGCAAGGCAGTGGGTATGTCTGCCAAATCAAAAGAACGGTAAAAAGTATGTAGGGGTGATGACACTTACCCAAAAGCCAGAAGCATTTGCTTCAACAACAGCACAAATTAGATTCCTGTGGAATATTTTTGCTCGTGACATCATCCACGATATCGAGATAATAACAGAAATTAGCCCCGCCGACCAGAAATTGACTAGATTAGCTCAGCAGATGATTACTAGGCGATCGCTTCATGCGGAAATTAGTGCAAGCAAAAAAACCATTGATGTAGCATCACAGATTAACACAGAATGGTCAGTGAACGCTCAAAAGCAGTTGTACACAGGTGATGTACCTGTGAACGTGGCACTGATTATTTTGGTCTACCGCAACACCCCCGAAGAAATTGACGACGCTTGCAGACTGATTTCGGGGTATGTCAACCAACCAGCAGAATTAACCCGTGAAACTCAATACGCTTGGTTGATTTGGCTAGAAACATTACTTTTGAGGCAAAAACCGCAACTAACAAGCCCTTACAACCGACGGGTAACATTTTTCGCAAGTGAAGTAATCGGGTTAACTGCTGCTGTGCAGAATGCCTCATCAGACAAAGAGGGATTTGAATTAATTGCTGATGAAGGACACTCCCCAGTTTTTATCGACTTGAGCAAAACCAAAAACATGATGGTTATAGGAACAACTGGAAGCGGGAAGTCTGTACTAGTTTCTTCGATTATTGCCGAGTGCCTTGCTCAAGACATGAGCATTTTGATGATTGACTTGCCTACTGGAGTTTAGACTAAAAGCAGGCGATCGCTAAAAAAGTGTGCGTGTTTTTTTGGTATACATTTTAACTTCTGGAGTTGAGACTATCAAGAAGAGCGATCGTTAACTCGATAAAAGATGTGTTGTTGGTATAAAATTTTGGGAAGGGCAGTCTGTGGTTAACACAGACGCCCTTCAGTGGAAGATGAGATTTGAACCACTAATTCTCATCTGCCAATATGAAAAGTGCCTTACTAAAAGAATTTCGTCAAGCAGCGTACAGCTATTTAGGTAGAGCGCATGATGCAACTTTTGAACTGATGGATGCAATATTACTGACGCGGAATGCCTACAGTTTGGCAGATTTATCGCTATCGCCAGTATTTAGAAGAAAGTGGCCAAGTATTTATGAAGCGTTACAAGATAGCAGACCACAGCGACAAAAATTGATGCAGTTATACATCAAACAGATGCCACAACAGGGTCGTCCGTTGTTGGCAGGCGACCACACTGCCTGGTCGCGCCCGGATGCGGTAACTCTTATTGAGAGGACAATTGAACACACCAGTGTTACCATAACCGGAAACAAACCAATTACCGTTGGTCAGGGATATAGTACCATTGCTTGGATACCAGAGGATTCTGGCAGTTGGGCGTTACCGTTGAGGCATGAGCGAATTACCAGTTGGGAAAATCCGATACAAAAGGCAACGTGGCAATTACAGCAAGTGTGTGAACATTTACCAACTAGACCAATTACAGTTTGGGATAGTGAGTATGGCTGCGCCCCTTTTGTGTTGAAGACGACTAATATCAAAGCGGACATTCTGGTACGTTTGCGTTCAAATCTTTGTTTATGGGGCGCACCACCACCATATTCTGGTAAAGGGCGACCCAGGAAACATGGTGATAAATTTAAACTCAATGATCCTTCTACATGGAGTGAAGCCAATGAGAGTATAGAAGTCAACCATCCTAAACTGGGACGGGTGAAGGTGAGCTTGTGGAAAAATTTACACTTTCGTCAAACGGCGACACGCCCAATGTCGCTGATTCGAGTTGAGCGTCTAGATGCAGAAGGCAACCTACGTATATCAAAACCTTTGTGGTTGGCTTGGGTAGGAGAGGAAATGCTTCCACTATCTCAAGTTTGGCAACTCTACCTCCGACGTTTTACTGTTGACCACTGGTATCGTTTTTTGAAGCAACGCTTGCACTGGACATTGCCTAAGTTGAGTAGTCCCAAGCAATCTGAGCATTGGAGTGACCTCATGCCTCTGATGACTTGGGAATTGTGGTTGGCTCGTGATATCGTTGCTGATAACCCTTTACCTTGGCAAAAATCATTAGACAATTTGACTCCTGGGAGAGTTGCTCAAGCGATGGGGAGTATTTTTGCGGTGATTGGTACTCCTGCCCGTTCGCCTAAACCTCGCGGAAAGTCTCCAGGCTGGAAACCAGGAAAACCACGACAACGTAGAATTCGCTATCCGATAGTCAAAAAAACTACAACTAAGCCTCGCAAAAAGCATCCAGAATCTGCTTAGTACCCTAGATTTTCATCTCTGAAGCCTGTTTCTTTTCAACTCAGCGTTGCTGGGTCGTTTCTTGTTGCTTAGTCTAAACTCCAGTGCCTAACGATGATGGTTCAGGAACATTTGGAGATTTTACACCGTATCATAATGGTTTCTACTTTGATATTTCCAAACAATCAAACAATATCGTACAACCGTTGGACTTATCAAAAATTCCTTCTCAACAAAGAGAAGATAGAGTCAAAGCACATCGTAATGATGTAAATTTGATCATCTTGCAGTTAGTTTTGGGTTCACAGCAGTTTGATGGTTTCTTAGCTCAAACAATAGAGTCATTGATTCCCTTGGGGACAAAAGCATTTTACGATAATCCCGATATTCAACAACGATTTGAATTAGCATTTCAAGCTGGATTAGGAACTATTGAATGGGCTAATACTCCAACTTTAGTTGATATGGAGCAGTTTTTCTCTCTTGATTACATTGATTTGGGGTATGAAGATGAAAATGTTGATAAGGCGCTCAATTATATACGCTTGCGACTACAGTACTGGGAGGCAAGTTCAATAGGTGATGCCATTTGTAAACCGTCAACTTTTGAAACAGATTCCAAATTAATTACTTTTGCATTAACTAACCTGCAATCAGGTAAAGACGCCGAAGTGTTCGGGATGAGTGCATATATTGCAGCATCACGACAGTCATTATCGTCCCCTAACAGCGTGTTCTTCATGGATGAGGCGAGTGTATTGCTGCGATTTGATGCCTTATCGAGGCTAGTGGGTCGCAAGTGCGCGACAGCTCGCAAATCAGGATGTCGGATTATCCTGGCTGCTCAAGACGTAATCTCTATCGCCAAATCATCAGCCGGAGAACAGATATTACAAAATATGCCTTGTCGATTAATCGGGCGAATCGTTCCAGGTGCAGCCAATAGCTTTTCGGAATTACTCGGCATCCCAAGAGAAATCATCTCTCAAAACGAAACCTTCACGCCAAATATTCAACAGCTATACACATTGTGGCTGTTGGATTACAACAACAAATATGTTCGTTGTCGCTATTACCCGTCTTATCCTCTGCTTGCTTTAGTCGCAAATAGTAGAGAGGAGCAAGCCACACGAGATAAATTTAAACGTGATTACAATAACAAGTTTGAATGGGTGGCAGAATTTTCTAAGTATTATGTCGAATGCATTAGGCAAGGTCAGCCATTATGAATAGTTTGTACCGATTAATTCCAAACAAAATCTTGTTAGCAATATTAGCAGGAGTTGTATCAATAGGGAGTTTTCAAATCTGGCAATATAACCAACAAAAATATAATAAGTTCATTGCAGCAAAAGAGAAAGAGTGTGAGTTTGATTTAGATATAGCCGATACAAATGTCAAACAAAGTCGTAGCCTGAGAAATCTAAGGTATAACCAAATAGCCAACCCCGGATTAGAACAACCAGGAATTAACTCTGAGTTTGAAAAAGGGAAAGCTTATCTGGTCATTAGCACCAAAGCAGGATATATAATCCCGCCAAATACATCTAATTATGAAAGTACATTTTTTCAAAGTCTCTCGATAACTTCTGAACATCCACCACAACCAATAATAGTAAGAGGTGTGTCTATAAACATCTCGAAAAAACAGGCTTTAGTATCTTCTTATTGTTCATCTGAACCTTTTGTAGTACCCCTAGAAAACCTTTATGAAAATTTTCAACCAATCGATATTAGTAACTAGTCTAGCTTTGTGTATGGCATTAGCTAGCTTGCCAGCTAACGCCCAAACACAAGCAAAAGAGCAAGAACAACCGAAATCATTCCTTACTCAGTTCGAGCAAGTATTTACAAATCTGCAAAAATCTTTCAATAAATACAGTAAAAGCTTTACTTTAGATTGGGAATCATTAAGCAAAGAATTACAAATTGCAATCGATTCATCCCAAGGTGATTTGGGGACTCCAGACCCATTAAGTTCTGGTGAAAGAATACGTATTGCTATTGCCAAACAAAATCAACAGGATTTAGTCACAACACCTTCACAGACAAATGGACAAAATGCCGAGCGCTCCTGGCATCAGCAATACACGTTAGCTCAATCTCAATCAACGTTAGGGATAGACGGTCAAAAAGTTCAAGCCCAAGAAGCCGAAATATCTAACGAGGCTGTAACGACATCCTCAGATAATGCTCAAGCTGTTCAATCAGATATTGTCACCCAAGATATCCTCAAAAAAATTGCGGTTCAAAATTTACAAGGAACGATAATTACAAAATCCCTACATGTTGAGGCTCAAAAACAGTCTCGCGCTTTAGCTGCGGCAAATATAAATCTGGCTGATATGTCTGGTCGCATGGATGAGGAAACAAAGAGACTTGAGGCAGAATCGACTGCTACAGCCAAAGGAATATTACGTTCTGCGGCTGCTTTAGATGCCTTTTGGGAGAACCAATAAAAAATGAAGTCGGAAGTCGGAAGTCGGAAGTCGGAAGTACAGTTTTGTAACGGGGATTTATACGTCCGACTCAATTCCATGCTCCTTTCCATTCCTTTCCCCTTTTCCCTTTTCCCTTTTCCCTTTCCCCTTATCTTGTTATGATTCTATCTTTGATTTTGGCACAAGCTAATGGTCAAGAACCTGGAGAAAATAGCGGAGTAACAATCTCCGGGGAAATCGTTGAAGCTGCGATGAATGGCTCAGATTTGATGGTGAAATCCTTTGAGAAAGACTGGCAAGATTTTGCAGCGGGGCAAAGTCCTATTTATCTGGCAATCGTATCAATTTCAATGTTAGTTGCTGTAGTGTTAATAAGCTTTTGGTCTTTGGGTTGGTATGCAGAATTTAGTGAAGAGGGTTTTTCATCCGGTGTTGTAAATGAGATGGTATTCCCGATTTTGGTAATTCTGATGCTTTCTAATAATGGAATGATGCTGGCTGGTTCAACATTAGCTATGAGAAATGTCACAGTTAATTTAAATCGAAGTATACTTTCAATAACTAGAAATGGAGTCACCCTAAAAGATGCAATTCGGATTACGAATATAGACCAAGGTTTTGTACTTGCTGCACAAACTGCCCTGGCCAAATGTGAAACCTTAGAAAAATTCCAAATAGACGAGAACAAGAAAACGACTACTCCGCGTCAAGATTGTATTGACCAGACAATCCAGAATGTCAAAGCCGAATCTCAAAAAATCAGGCAGAAAAAAGGTTTAGGTGCTGGAACTGGTAGTTGGAATCCTTTGGATATTGGTGGAGAATTAATCAATAATGTAGTTCAAGGACTGTCATTCATAATCTTCAGTGGATTGTCCGCAGGATTTCAATACATAGTGCAATTATCTTTCTTGCTGACAGCTTACGTAGCTCCAATATTTCTTGTACTTTCTCTACTACCAGTAGGAGCAAAACCTATCTATGCTTGGTTATCTGGTTGGCTAGCATTAACATTAGTACTAATTTCATATTCAATTATCGTCGGACTAGCTGCAAGTGCAATTGTCAATGCACCTTCGACTAATCCCTTATTAACGCAGCTAATACAAGCGATTTTTTCGCCATTACTCGCTCTAGCGATAGGTGCTGGGGGTGGGATGGCGGTATTTACTGCTTTTACTAGTGGTGTAAGATTCTCTGTAGGTTTGAGAAGATAATGCGATTACTTGAAAGGAAAGAGTTAAATTTTACCCCAATATTTCTAATAGGTAATGCCGTTTTATTGACGATGATGTTGTTAATAGAGTTAATAAATTTTACTCGGATGCTCCCGATTGCTAATTCTAAAGCACCGACACTAGTAGAATTAAATGATGGGGAATCTGTTAGAGTATCTTCCATAAGTAGTGATTCGCGTTCGCCTCAAGCCATCACGTATTTTGTCGGGCAAACAATGATGGGGTTGCTTAATTGGAATGCATTACCTCAAGTCAGTGGTGATTACAATGTAGACCCCACAAAACAGCTAAAACTAGATTCTGGTATCCAAGCAGGTGACAACAAAATCACTACTAAAGTATGGGCTACAGGATTTGCTTTATCTGAAGACTTTCGCGCTGCCTTTCTGAAAGAAATAGGTAATATAACGCCACCGGATGTTTTTAATGGTTCGACTCAATCAATTTTAAAAATCAGTTTACTCAGTGAACCGAAAAAAATCCGAAAAGGTGAATGGTCTATAGATATGGTAGCGTCAGTTGTTGTTTTCCAGGGGAGCAATATGGTAGGAGAACCAATAGGATTTAATAAAACAGTTTTTGTGAGAGCGATAGATACACCGACATTACCTAAGATTTCGTCAGATTTTCAACAAACAGCTAATCGAGTTCGGAAAGCTGGGCTAGAAATATATAAAATTCAAGATTTAGAATTAAAATGACACAAATACAAGAGTCTCCACCAACAGAACAATCAGATATACACAGTGAAGAGGAGATACAAAGCCGAAATAATTTTGCAGCGATGAATGGGGTAAACATTGAAATAGAAGCCTCGGACTCCCACCTGTCATCAGTTCCCGAACCAGAAGAAATCATAACTACTCGCGCAGTCTCGCAGAATCCACTTTTAAAAATGGGTGTTATTGGTGGGGGAATACTTGTTTTTATCATGCTGATAGGTGGGGTGATTAGTAGTTCGATGAATGCCTTGAATATGGCGACTAGTAAAAAAATAGAACCAGAAAAAAACTCTTCAGAAGTGGATAAAGCAGAAGTTAAGAACGAGACAGGTGAAACGAAAACAGCTTTAGCCCTGACCAGTCAAAATGTGGAATTTCAAAAGATTCGTGACAAAAAAGCAAAAGCCACGCCAACACCAACACCAACACCAAGTTTTACACCTGTTGCTGTTGCTCCGACTCCAACAACAAGAACAATTCCACAACGTACCCAACCAGTAACAGTTTCTAGAAATCCCATACCACCGAGAATTAATAACTCTCCGTCATCACCAACAAGGGGTTATCAACCGCCAGCAATGCCAGTAGCACGAGTTACCCCAGCTATATCTAGTGGTACTGTTAAAACAACAACACAAGACCCGATACAACAATGGCTTGCGGCTGCAAACGTTGGTAGTTTCAGCAGTTCGGTCAACTCTGAAGATGAAGAGTTAAACACCAACGGTATAGAAGGTGGAACAGGGGAAAGTACAGAAGTTAAGAATGGGTCGTCAGCCCAAGCAGTCGATTATAACGCAAAACGTGTACTAGTTGGTAGTACTACATTCGGGAAACTAGAAACTCCGATTGCTTGGGGAACAGGTGACGATATCGGTCAAAATTACTTAATTAAGATATCTATTTCCTTGAAAGCTTCAGATGGTAGCGAGGTATTACCTGTAGGGTCGTATTTAGTAGCTCAATTAACTAATTCCAATGGTTCAGGGTTTGCCCAATTGCACGGGGTTTCAGTTCTAATCAATTCCAATGGTGACACACAAGAAAAGAAACTACCAGAAAATGCAGTTTTGATTTTGTCTAAAAATGGAAGCTTTTTAAAGGGAGAATCTCGTAGAGGTAGTGATTTAGGGAGTGATTTCATGTCGGCTGTAATAGCTGGTGTCGCTAAAGCGGCCGAAATAGAGAATAGACCATCTAGCCAGATAACTACAACGTCATCAGGTTTTTCAAGTACTTCTACAACCAATGATGATAAAAATTTAAGTGCTGCTTTTGGTGAAGGAGCTTTTAATAATATTCTCGAAAATATAAAAGCATCTAATCAAAGGCGCTCTCAACAATTAAATAGTCAAGAGAAAGTGTTTGTCATTGATGCTGGAAAGACAGTACAGATGTTTGTTAATCAGACAATTTGGTTATAAGGGAACAGGGAACGGGCAACAGGGAACAGAAAAATATCTAATTTTAATTATAAGGATTTGTATAAAAACGTATTTTTTCTTCCAATATGCGTCTAGAAAAAACTATTTTTATCTTTGTTTATAAAAAAATATGACCAATTATTTTACTTCGAGAGAAGAGTCGAATGATTATTGCTCTTATTAAAAAGCTACAACAATGACTTCCATCCCTTGTTCACTGTTCCCTATTCAC